>JBIIGV010000123.1:0-8157 GCA_044236265.1 Oligoflexales bacterium | reverse complement strand
AGCACCGCGACGCGCGCGAGGCTTAAAGGGTAGGGACGTGACGGGCCGATGCACCTAAATTATTTTGAAATTTTTCCGATCAATCTGCAACATTTGGAGGATTTTTCGATGATGGAACACTTCGCGCGCTTCGGCGCCAAGGCAGCGTTACTTTTCGTATGTGCGATGATGGCGACTTCAGGCGTAGCCCAGAGTTCGTCAAGCAGTGCAGGAAAATCAGTAAAAGGAAAAGACATGACCGTGGTTGTTGCACCCGGACAAAAAATGAATATCCATCTTCTACCGGATGCGCCGTTCACAAATCAAAGTAAGTTTACGTATCACATAACATTAAAGCCAAAAGTGGGCAGCATCGGTGTTGTAGGAGCCAAAATCGGTGTTGTGACTTATCAAGCTGCTGCTGCACCCTGGAGCGAGGATAGTTTTGAGTTCGTCCTTAAGGACTCCTCCGGCGTAGCATCTGACCCTGCCATCGTAAAAATAGTACCTGGAACACCCAAAGAAACTGGCGCACTCGTAGCAGAAAACTTGAGTGCTAAATTTGTGGGGCCCGAGGCTGTAAAACTTATCGATAACCCAATTAAAAAAACATTTTTCCAAAAAACTCCCGTAAAAATTCAACTTTCTGCCAGATCGTCCTCGGGCTCATTAGAAGGCCTTAGCTTCAAAATTATAAAAGCTCCCAACTTTGGCATTGTTACCGTTAACCACAAAACTGGACGTGCTGATTACCAAAGGACGCAATCATCCGAGTCCACGGACAGCTTTACCTACTCCGTGGTCAGGACGTCAGATGGCTCTCACTCAAAGCCAGCAACCGTAAGCTTAACACCCTTCGGTAGCGAGGAATTTAAAGTCATCAGTAATGATGAAAACCAGCTTAAAAATTTGTTCGCTGTCCCTCCTGCGGGACAACTTGGGAATGGACAACTTGGAAATGGTTTTAACTAAATTTTACGCACTAACTTCCAAAGTCTTCGTTACAAAAAATACACCCGCTCTTAAAAAAAAGGCCGATTCCGTCCATGGAATCGGCCTGTTCCTGTTAAAGCACCGCGACGCGCGCGAGGCTTAAAGGGTAGGGACGTGACGGGCAAATGAGTTGACGCGAGTGACGTCTTCACCGCGGCAGCCAGTCTCTACGCAGCGATTGGAGATGGTGCAACTTCCACGATATGTGAAGTCTGTTTCACCACGAACCAAAATTCCTTCGACTTCTCCCGTGGTGGTGTTGAATACAGCTGATCCGCTATTTCCACCGTAGGTATCAAGATTAGCAACGAAGTAAGGCTTCGCCGCATCGTTGGTGCGAACTTTGGCCTTTGACGTGATTTTGGTCGGCAGTCCAGATGGATGACCAATCACGGTTACACCATCCCCAACCTTCAGAGCGCGTGAGCGGTTGAGCTTCAATGGCTCGCGATCAGTGACGGTACGATCTAATTTGATGACCGCATAGTCGTTACCTTGTCCACCCTCAAGTGTTTGCGACACAATAGACTTACAGCTGTAAACATCAGCTGCATCAACAGTCGTAAGATCTTTGCCCTGCTGATCATAGCCAAAATCAAAAACAAAATTTACGCCAGCACACATTTCAGCGTCACGAATACAATGGCCAGCCGTGACTAAGAGGTCGTCGCCAACGAGAAAGCCAGAACAAAAGCCAGGTGTCGGTTGTTCAAAGAATGGCTCATCGTCGCAAAGATTCATTGCTTCGCCAAACGTCTCTGTCGGCAATTTGAATCGTGAGCCCTCAGGAGTCAAATCGCTCTTTTTGACCAAGATTGCAGTCGAGCGCGCAAGGGCGACCATTTTAGGATCGTTATCACTGTCAAATAGATCACGACGATCGTCTTCGCCGTAAATAACGCGCGCCTCGGCCATCAACTGACCTGACTGCGCAAACAACAGCGCCACAAGTCCCAATCCTAGGAATTTTGCCATGTGCCCTCCCTGAGCTCCCTCGACCAAAAAAATCTGTGCTAAACTGGTTAGTTAAAGAAACCCTAGCAGCATATTGGCCAACTGGTCAAATTAATTTTTTTGCGGGGAAAACTTCCATAAAGGGTCCGCGTCTTATGATCACGAACAGCAAGGCTTTCAGGCAATTTACGGCAACTAGTATATTTTATGCGGTCATTTTGACGGCATGTGCAACCACGCAAAAGTTTGACGACGATTCATCGACTAAAATAGATCCTTCGGATGCGAAGAATTTTAAATTAAAAGTTTCAGCTTCAAAGTCCAACTCAGGAATAGCGGATTATAAATTCCAAGGTGCAAACTTCAAAGCACAGTGGATCTCATGCACAGGCAAAGACAAAGATCCTTATGTTGCAGTCTTGGGAACATCTGATCAAAGTGACGCGGCTAAATTTTGTAATGACTGGTCAGCACAGGCTCTCCTACAAAGCGGCTTTAACGTCGTTACTGTGCTCCGATCTGGTAAAGGCCAGTCAACGGGAAGTGATGATTTTGGCGGTCCGCAGTCAGTCACAGCAGCTGGTGCTGGCATTCAGGCAGCACTCGGTAAAGGCAATCTGGCCGGAGTTTGGGCTTACGACCATGGAACGATCACAGCATCTTTTTTGGCAAAGACTCTTTCAGGATTGAAGTGGTTGATGCTTGGCAATGGCTTTTACGATCTCGAGGTAGTGGAACGTACCACAAAAAACGAAAGTGTCAGCAAAACCATTGCAGCTCTCAAAGCAAAGGACGGCGAGGCCGCTCTTGAGCATAGATCCATCGCTTGGGACACCTCAAAACTACCAGATCGTATCGCGATTTATCACGCGCGCAATGATGATGTTGCAGTGAAGGTACAAGCAGACGCGTTCAATGATCAACTACGCACGATTCAAGCAAAAGTGACATTCGACGATATCGAGGGCGCTAGTCACGACCTGCCTTGGCAGGCTCATTTTCAGATTGCCATGAAGATTCTGAAGGGATTACCGAAGTAACTACTGCGCAGGGAAGGGACTTTCATAAAATACATACGTGGCAAAGTCTCCGACCTCGAAGTAGACCTTCTTTTCGTTTTCATCGGCGATAAAGTTTTGATTTAAATCCATGACACCGTATCCATAACGATAGGCGCGAGACTCTTTTGCGCCGCTTCCCGTGGACATGGCTGTAGAAAGTTTATCAACCTGGACCCATCGATACATGATCTTCCCATCACTAATGACATCCACAACACCATTGGTTCCTGTCCAGTTTTGAATCGAGCGCGAAATTTTATTTTGTGTTTCCTGAGTACATGACCAGAGACCTAATACACTGGCGAGCAGCATCAAAAAAATTCGCATGTTTTTCACTCCCGAGACATTTAAACACTCAAACGAAGATCGGCCTTTGCTAAAATCTCAGCCGACAATCCCCAAACTGACATTGTGCCGCAATTGTACAAAAAACTTCGGCGCCAACAACCAAACAAATTGAACTCGAACTTCTGACGGTTTTCACTGATGACGAGTCGAATGGGCACCATATAAATGTCAGCGACCTCGGAGGGACTTAATTGGAGGTCGTCTCTCGATGCCTCAGTGGTTGCAATAATCGGATAGACGAGAGATCCGTCCAGTGCAGGAAGAGGATCTGTCGCGCCAAGCACATTGACGAATTCAGGCCTTAGCCCAACTTCCTCTGCAGCCTCGCGCAAAGCAGTATCTCGTGGATTTTTGTCCCCTGCCTCCATGCGACCACCGGGAAATCCAACTTGACCGCGATGGGATCCGAGGCGCGTGCTCCGCCTTATAAATAGGACGCTTGGTTCAGGAGAATCTGATTCAAAAATAATTACAGCGACCGCGCTTGGCTTGCGCGGCACAGAATAATAAACCGGATCCCATGAGGGGAGATCCGGTTTCAAGTGTTCAGTCTTTAAGATGCTAGACATAGATCAAAAAAGTTCTGCCCAAGAGGAAGATTAGGCTAAAGAAATATCAGGTACTCGTGCAGCAACTAGCGGTGAACGATCGTTATCGGAGTCAACTTTCGGCGAGTCAAACTTGCGACCCTTTACGTCTTTGTGATCTTTACCATCACGTTTACCATGCTCAGCACCTGCAGCGGCACGCTTCATGGTTGTGCGACCGTTATAGATAGCGCCTTCATGCACCAGAAGATTTGGCGTTACGATGTCAGCCTGGACGTCAGCTGTCGCGCACATCTCTATTTTGCGCTGAACGGTCAAGTTTCCTTCCATGCGGCCGTGAACAACGATTTCTTCAGCTTTGACGGCAGCATTTATCACGGCATCTTCCTCGACAATCAGAAGCCCCTCTGCAATCACTTCTCCTTCGATGGTTCCACCGATGCGAGTAGCTCCTTTGCAGTAAAGCTTGCCAGCGAAGTGGCAACCAGACGTTAGAATGGTCACGCCGCCATCTTTGGTGGAAGCTGCACTGGAACGCTTTGGTGCTGGACCGTTATTTTTATCATTTCCAAACATGTCGCTCTCCTAGTCTGGCATGCTATGATCGAATGAATCATCCAATCCTGCGGATTCGTTATGCTTACACGTAGTGTCGCAAAATCGTCTACTCAAAGTATACCATCATTTGGAGGGGTTTCCTTAACAGGTGCTGGATGGATGCTTAGGCACAAGGATTCCTGGGATGACAAACATCACGTTTTTTTTGAACATTCTGTTGGTTTTTATCAAAACACCACATCCGCAGCGATGCCCTCACAAAATCCAAAGTCTCGCACCTCTCGTAGCAGTGAAAGCACCGATCTATGGGTTCTAGAGACTGCCGACGGAACCCCCATTGGCCGCTGTCAGATACGAACCACATACGGTGACTTTAATCACGCTCTCCTGCATGTAGAGCTAAAAGCTTCAACCGTTGACATCGACATTTGCGCGCCACTTGCAGATCTCATTACAAGTCAATTTCTTGGTCAGACACTAGACACCCTCAAAATCTTCCCTCTAGGTCCGGATGCAGAGGCGTGCTTAACTAAAATTTCACCGGTAACACCGCAAAAAATTTTAAGCTTTGATACAGATTGGCTGCCAAACGCCGTATTGCCCCTGATGTTTCAATTTGATCTCGAGCAATGGATGACAGCCACATGGGGACAGTCGTCTGCAGAAAAGTTAACCTGGCTTAAACGTCGCGTCGAGCGCGCCAAGTCGGTCAGCAATAAAAGTAAAGCCGAACCAAAGCGCCCCTGGCTCCTATCGCTGCTCTCCATGGGTCGCGGACGTCGAGCACCAATGATCCATCCACTTCAAAAGCTACGGACTCGACGTTAAATGCCGAAAAACGAAAAAACCAGGCTCGCGTGAGCCTGGTTTTTGTTTTGTACTTCTGAAGTAACCGATTAACGCTTCGAGAACTGGAAGCGACGGCGAGCAGATGCAAGACCGTACTTCTTACGCTCTTTCTTACGAGCATCGCGAGTGATGAGGCCAGCAGCCTTCAAAGTCTTGCGATTTTCTGGGCTCATCGTCGAGAGAGCACGGCTGAGAGCATGACGGATTGCGCCAGCTTGGCCGGTAAGACCGCCGCCAATAACGTTGATCGTGATGTCGTATGCATCAACAACGCCAGCGAGCTCGAGAGCTTGCTTAACGATCATGCGCGATGTTGGACGAAGGAAGTAGTCATCCATTGTGCGCTTGTTGATCACGATGTTGCCTTTACCTTGCTTCATCCAAACGCGAGCAATCGCTGTCTTGCGCTTACCAACTGCGTGAATTGCTTTTGACTTAGTTGCCATGAATCAGATTCTCCTTAGCGAGTCGGCATTGCGACAGGATTTTGAGCTTTGTGAGGATGCTCAGCACCAGCGTATACATGAAGGTTGCTGCAGATCTTACGACCAAGCTTAGACTTAGGAAGCATGCCTTTGATCGCTGTCTCAAGAACGCGCTCTGGCTTGGTTGCCAAAAGGTCACGAGCTGCAATCGCTTTGATGCCGCCAATGTATCCGGTGTGGTGGAAGTAGAATTTGTCAGTCGTCTTTACGCCGCTCATTTTAACTTTGCCGGCATTAACAACGACAACGTAGTCGCCACCGTCAATGTGAGGAGCGAAGTCAGCTTTGTGCTTTCCGCGAAGAACGCGTGCAACTTCAGTCGCTAGACGTCCGAGAGTCTTGCCGGACGCATCAACGATGGTCCACTGCTTTTTCACATCAGCAGGTTTTACACTTACAGTTTTCATAAATATCCGTAACTCCAGATACCGCTTCGGCGCTTGAATTATTGGACTTTTTGACAACCGGTCAAACGCAGAAGCCGGGTGCTGGTCCATAGAGAGGGGGCAATATATATAAGTGACCCCCACTGGTCAACAAGGAACCTTTGATAAACGCGGGTTTGGCGAAAAAACTCCGACTAGAACGCGATCGATCCTGGAGCCCGCGGGCAGGGGATCACATCACGGATGTTACCCATCCCCGATAAGTACTGAACAATACGCTCAAAACCAAGCCCAAAGCCGGCGTGAGGGACCGACCCGAAGCGTCGCAGATCTAGGAACCACTGGAGTTCATCAACCGGAAGCTTCATCTCCCTGATCCTGGTCTCAAGCAAATCAAGGCGCTCTTCGCGCTGGCTACCGCCGATGATCTCCCCAATGCGAGGGGCTAGCACGTCCATGGCTGCCACAGTCTTGCCATCGTCATTTTGCCGCATGTAGAACGCCTTAATATCCTTTGGATAATCTGTGACGATGCAGGGACCTTTAAAGACATGATCTGTCAAATAACGCTCATGTTCTGACTGAAGATCTATCCCCCATTTCACAGGAAACTCAAACTTTACCGACGCCTTTTCAAGCTCTTTGACCGCATCTGTATAAGTTATTGCCGAAAATTTGGACTCACTGAGCTTGGCGATGTCATCTGGGGTCAAGCCCTTGTACATCTCACTTAAGAAGGCGAGCTCCTCGGGACACTTTTTCACAGCCCATCCACAGAGAAAGCGCACAAAATCTTCTGCGAGTTTCATGTCGTCTTCAAGGTCTGCAAATGCCAATTCAGGTTCAATCATCCAGAATTCTGACAGGTGCCGGGTGGTGTTGGAGTTCTCCGCGCGAAACGTCGGACCAAAAGTATAGATATCACCCAGAGAAAGAGCCAAAAACTCACCTTCAAGCTGACCACTGACGGTGAGATGAGCATGCTTACCAAAAAAATCTTTAGACCAGTCGATAGCGCCCTTGTCGGTTTTGGGAACTTTGTTGAGATCGAGAGTGGTCACGGTAAAAATTTCGCCAGCACCTTCGCAGTCATTTCCGGTGATGATCGGCGTATGGGCCCACATAAATCCACGGGATTGAAAAAACTCGTGGACGCCGTATGCCAACGCATTTCTTAAACGCCAAACCGCGCCAAAGGTATTTGTGCGTCCGCGAAGATGACCGATCTCGCGCAAAAACTCGAGTGTGTGACCTTTTTTCTGCAGCGGGTAAGTCTCGGGATCCGCCTCGCCGTAAAGCTCAAGTTTCTTTGCATGGACTTCCCAGGATTGACCTTTGCCTTGGCTTTTCTTCAGTTCACCATCAATGCGCACTGATGCTCCGGTCTGACAACGCCCCAGAAGATCAAATCCAGGGATCCCCTGATCAACAATACATTGCAGCGTTGCCTGACAAGACCCGTCATTTAATACAAGAAACGCAAATGTTTTTGATTCGCGACGAGACCGCACCCAGCCGCAAATAGTGACCTGCTGACCTTCCGTGCCAGTCTGCAAAATATCTTTAATACGATGACGACGAATACTCATGGTTGTGGCTCCTTGACGGTCAAAAGACCGCGAATCCTGTTTTCATCTAAAACAGCGTTTTTTAGGGTCTCAATCTGGCGCAGCTTGCTCCAGATGGTTCTTGGAATAAACGATTGCACGGTCAATGGCTGCGAGTCCGTGCGCTTATGAACCTCATGATAAACTGACAACACACCGCGGGCGACCCGGTACCAGTTAAACCGCTTTACACGGTCAGCACCTGCGCGCACCATCGAGGCTCGAAGCTTAGAATCCGTCAAAACTCTATGGAGCGCCAAAGCTAGCTGATCACGGTCCAACGGGTTAATGAGGATCGCGGCCTGACCCACCACCTCTGGAATGCTACTTGTGCAACTTGTAACGACCGGCGCTCCTGAGGCCATGGCTTCAAGTGGCGGCAGACCAAA
>JBIIGV010000122.1:0-8203 GCA_044236265.1 Oligoflexales bacterium | reverse complement strand
CCTCACCGCGACCAAGCTTTGGCAACCAGTAATTTTTTTGCTCTTCACTACCGTATTCATAAATCGGATACATCACGAGTGCGCCCTGGACCGACACGAAACTGCGAACACCAGAGTCACAACGCTCAAGCTCTTTCATGACGAGTCCGTAACTAATTTGGTCCATGCCTGCGAGGCCGTACCCTTTCAAGTTACCGCCCAGAACACCCAGCTCGCCAAATGATTTAATTTTCTCGACTGGAAACTTCTCATCCATGTAGTGCTGACCGATAACCGGATTCAGCTCGCGGCTGACGAAGTCGCGCACGGATGTCGCAACAAGGCGCTGTTCTTCCGTCAGTAATCCATCGACATTGTAAAAATCAGAATAAGGAGAGGTGCGTGGCAATGACATGGCTAAAACCCTTATGCAGGAATGGACACATTAAACTTCTACGAACCCCCGTCTTTTATACTGGGCGCGGTCTTTTATCAGCCAATAAATCGCAGCCACCGCTACTAAGGACGTAACCAGCCTAAAAACCCATACGGGAGCCCACTGTTCCAACCATACTGCCATGACGAGAACTGTCACGCCAACACCCAATATCGCGAGCCAACCGCGACCAGGGCGCTTCCAAAGCGCACGCCGCCAAGAAAAGTGAACTTCGACCCCACCTCGACCATAACTAGGTAACTTCGCCGGTGAAAATTGCGGCATAAAACCAGCAACAAAGGCCCGATACTCAGCAGCCAAGGGACCCAACTGAGTATAGAGATATTGATCCTCCATCTTAGTCAGGCGCCTGTACAAGGGAGTTAGTCCCACCATTGCGATCAAAAAAAGCACAGGCAGACGGGCCATCAAAATAATCCCAAAAACCATCAGAAACCGTGCCAGGATCCAAGGGTGTCGAACAAAACGGTATGGGCCTCCAAGGGTCAACACCCCTTCGCGCTCCATCCGCTGGAAGCCTCCGGCCCAGGTGAACAATAGAGCGCCAACGATGGCTATCACCCCACCCAAAATAATAGATGAACTGGTCGCATCGGTGAATACAACTGCGGTACAGCAAGTTGCGACCTCCAAAAGCTCCATGATCGGTCGTAAGTTTTTTGGAATTTGCCAGCGGGTCAGATTCAACGAAAACCTCCACATCGGTCGAACACTGATCTGTTATCTAACAATGTAGCAGATTCAAGGGTTTGGTGTTACGATTTCTTCTCTTCTAATGCCATCACAAGGATGTCCCCATGCAGCACATGATCGTTTACGCTCATCCAAACCCCAAAAGCTTTTCAGCCACCATTTGTGATCATTTGGGCCAGCTGTCTTCCGACCTTGGCAACACCGTGGTAACCAGAGATCTCTACAAAATGAATTTTAATCCGGTTCTCTCTGCTGAAGATTTTCAGGAGATCCGCAGTGGTAAAACACCCACCGACGTTGCTCAAGAGCAAAAGATAATCGCCAAGTCAGATCTGATTTCATTGGTCTTCCCGTTATGGTGGACAGGTTATCCCGCCATCTTAAAAGGATGGATTGACCGGGTACTTCTAAACGGATTTGCTTACAAACACTCGCCCAAGGACGGCATTCAACCTCTGCTTACTGGCAAGAAAGTTCAGCTCATCACGACGATGGGTGCTGCTGTTGATGAATACGAGCAAAACGGCTTGATGGATGCAATGGCCATGACAATGGGCGACAATGTTTGGAGTTTCTGCGGCTGTGACGATGCTGGCATGATTGTGTTGGGAGAAGTACCTGGCATGAGTGACAAAGATCGATTGGATGTGCTAACCGAAATCGAAGACTCCCTCGTTATGGCGCTTTCCGCGGGTGATCGCGTCGCCTCAACAAACACAAAGTCAGCAAAAACGGTCGAAAAAAAGGCCGCGCACAAGCCAGCAAAAAGAAAGCCCGCATTAAAAAAGAAGTCGGCGTCGCCAGCGAAGAAGAAAGCCACTTCAAAGAAGTAATCAAGGTCCGATCAAGATGCTTCGACCTATCTACATCGCGCTAGGATGGATCTTCGTGGCTATTGGAGTGATCGGCATCGTCACTCCAATTTTGCCAACCACTCCCTTTTTACTGCTGGCGGCTGGCTGCTTTGCTAAAAGTTCAGTGCGTTTTCACACGTGGCTGATGACACACCCAAAACTAAGTCAACCGATTATTGACTGGCAAACTAATGGAGTCATCCGAAGACCCGCTAAAATCCTTGCAACTACGTTGATCGTGGTGAACGCCTCTTTTCCGCTTTTTATTATTAAAGCCATACCAGACCATTTGAGAATCACCGTTCTGGTTGTCATATCATTGGTCCTCGTTTTCATTTGGACGAGGCCATCCTTGCCAGCTACCAGGAGCAAAAGCCAATGATCAGAATCGAGAACTTCAAGGATGTTATCTCCTCTCTTCAAATGATCCCGCACCCCGAGGGCGGTTATTACGCCGAAACTTATCGCGCCTCTGAACGCGGTCAATTCACCGATCGTGGACTTCGTTCAGCCGGCACTAGCATCTATTTCCTAATGCCTCGCGGAGATGTATCAAAATTTCATCGACTGGCGTCTGACGAGATCTGGCATTTCCATCAGGGTGACCCAATTACCGTGGTCACGATATCGACTCAAGGCACTATCCGAAGAGATGTGGTGGGACCAGTTGGACTCGGAGAGGCCAAACCGCAGGTGATCATTCCAAAAAACACATGGTTTGGAGCCATGCATGAAGGCCCAACAAACCATGGCTACACCCTCGTCGGGTGCACTGTGTCACCTGGCTTTGAGTTTACAGATTTTGAGTTAGCATCAAAAAAAGAACTTATGAAATCGTTTGCAGATGCCAGCCCCGAAACGCACGAGTGGATATCGCGCCTTTCGGACTAGTATCCGGACTTAAATACCAAGAACGCGTTTTGCCCACGCTTCGCCCATCAGTTCTTTGATAGCAGCTCGGATAGCCGCGCCGTCGTCTGCCTTCTGCAGATTTGCTAATTTTGCAAAAGCCTCCGACTTGTCCCAATAAGACACAGTAGCGGCCTTTTTGAGCCACGCGATACTTTCTTCCATATTCATTGCGAACGCAGCTTTGAACTGCTGATTCGACTTCAGGTACTCAGGATCAACTTTCTTGATGGAAACAAGTGACGCCGCATTAAAGTACATCAGATCGACGAGACCCTCGAGAGGATCAAGATTATTTTCGGCAAACTTTTCCGTCCACTTACCGGCCATTTGAACCTCAATGGCCGTTCTTGCTGTGGCTAAAAAACATGTCCATTCATCCATCAGATAATGAGTATTCTTCCAGTACTGTAACTGTTTCACCAAATAGGTGTCGTAATTAAACTGAGCCATCTTCTGGTATGACGGACCAATGTTGTTTTTTACATCGGCAAGGTTATCTTTTGGATCAAGAATGTAGATACCTTTACCGTCACGATGATAAAAGAAACCGTCTTTAGCGGAGGTCTTTTGCCTCATGTCACTGTGAACAATATGCAACGTCTCGTGTGCTGTTGTGGCCGGTTCATCAAAAAGCTTAGGCTTAGCTCGGCTTAAAATTTCTTGAAAAAACGCACTACCGTAATTGTCTCCGGTGAATCCAATCACTGGAACGTCCGTCATGCGCGCAATCGTTCGCCAGTCAAAGTCCACACCCTCACCCCGCGCGCCATCAGGCGTGTTACCGCCTTGGCCCTGATCACCGGAGCCTTGGGTTGAGTCCGACGGCAAGCCTTCGTCTGACGCCGTCTGCTGGTCGTTATCCGCTGTCGGCTTTTGAGTTGCATGGGAGTCACAACCTGTCATCAGCGATGCGCAAATAATGATGCCCAAAGACCCCAACTCGAACTGTTTCAACTGTCTCATAACGATTCCTCCCGTAGACCACGCGACTGGTCACTCCGGGAGTTCTACCACAGATTGCTGATGGGGTTCAAAGGGTGCAAGCGGATGGACTAGCTCTAAAAAACCCTGAATTCCAATAGTTTCAGACTGTTATATTTTTAATAATTTTTATAATTTGATAAAATTTATAAAATAACATATATAAACGTTTAGCGCTCATCGGCACAGTTGCCGAGCATTTCCTTCATGGCAGGAGACTGTGGATTGATGAGCTTGGCGTTATAGGAGGCACTGAAAGCAGCGTCACCTTGCTTATAAATCTCTAGATATAGTTCCTGACCGGGGCGATCAGCGTCGACCGTCAAATGATAGAGCTCGTCATCTCGCGTTGGGTTTTCAACCACAGCGATTTGTTGCGTGTTTCCATAATGTGTCAAATCGGCCAATCGTTGGATGTGTCCGTCCTCGTCCATGGTCATCTTAATTGTCACAAACGGCACTCCCGAGTAAACGTAGTGCGTACATTCTAAGGTGGCTCCAGCGCTAAGCGACGAAGAAAGTGATGCCAAGAGAACCAATACCGTGGATAAGCGCATAACTACGACCCTAACTTTTGTTGTTCAATCTCTCTAAACCAATTTTATCACGCTTTAGATTGACCTGAAAGAAATCGCCGCAACTGAACACACGCGCTCAGACGCACTCACCAGCATCAAATGCGAATGACCACGCCTGCTGTCGGGCTCCTGCAATAGAGCTTCGTGGCGATTAATCAGGATCTCTCGACCATCCGCATCTTGCGCACAAAGCTGACCCTCGAGCACCAGGATAAACAGGCCTGCATCCGGCAACGAAGGAATAAATTCTGGTTTTGCCAGTAGGTGGATGCATGTCGACGCAAAATAGCGACTCTGACGGCAAAAAATATTTAGATCTTCAGACGAAGCCGTCACCTCGCAATGGACAGGCCATGATCCGTCAAAATGAATTACTTGTAATGGACTTAGAACTGACTTTGGCCCAGCATTCATTGTCAAATTCATAACTCCCGGACCAAGATTAACCAGTGTCCGGTCATAGCCGGAAAAATCACTGAATGGGCCTGACTCGGTGACCTTTGCCATCGAGATTCGAAACATCATATCGTCGCCACTATTCAAGCGATAAAGCTCCGTGGTGAAACCCAGGCCGTTCTTCCATGGCATGACTTTGAACTGTTCCGGCGTCAGTTTGCGCATCCGTTGTTGAACTCCCTGTCATTGAGGCGTTGTGATTACTTTAGCAGACTTTTCCCAGACCCCAGAACACCGATAGCGCGAATTTTACTGACGGAGTAACGTCCATTTGCTACTTCAGCCTTTATGCGATTTCGACAAGGATCAAACTATGTCAGACCCAACCCATTGTCCAAAATGTGATACCGAACACCCCTACCACGACGGGAGACTGTGGAACTGTGCCAGTTGCGGCCACGAATGGACTCTTGATTCTGGCTCAAATGAGCCGATCGAGACAGATTCTAACGATGACGAAATTATCAAGGACGCGTTTGGAAATAAGCTTACAAATGGTGATTCTGTAACGGTGATCAAAGATCTTAAGATAAAAGGCTCTTCGTCCTCGGTAAAGGTGGGAACCAAAGTCAAAAACATACGACTGGTCGATTCGTCAGATGGGCATAATATCGCGTGCAAAATCGACGGTTTTGGCGCCATGAATTTGAAGTCAGAATTTGTGAAAAAATCCTAAATTTTTATTTCTACCTATTTGATGTTGAGAATCTCAAATTCCCGGTCTTGGCTGCCGATCAGAACAGTGACGAAATCGCCAGTCTTTTTGCTGTTTATGGCGGCACCAAATGGAGACTGGACGGATATGACGTGGATCTCTTTTTCCTCAATTTTATACGTGTAGCCGGATACCCAAGCCGTCAGAAAATAGTTCCTGATTTTTCCTTGAGAATCCAATTGCACTAGCGCCGAAGGAGCAATCTGGTCATCTCGAGTAAAACTACGAAGCTCCATGTTCCTGAGCCATTCGATTTTAGCCGTTAGCTCCGACATCCTAGCTAATTGGGCACCTGCCAGATACGACGCCTCAAGGCTTCTTGTGTCATATTGATTCTCAGGTTTTGCCTCGGGATGTGTGGCCTCAATCTGAGCGGTTTCCGCTGCCCGAGCAATAATATCGCGCTCACTCGTTAAATCAGCAATCAGATGCTCTAGAATTTTTTGTTTGATGTCTGTCATATAATTCGGACCAGGGCGTCGGGAAGGTCAGTTTAACCTCTTTAAACGGTCAAGAGCGCATTATTCATTTCCACCGACGATAACTCCAAGACCATTGCTCTGGATATCGTCGGATCATGTTCGACATATTGTCAGCCATCAGCTGCGCCACTGCAAGCTCATCGGTCCGCCCATGATTTGGCGGCAAAACTTCGTCACAGTAGAATTGATACGCTCCAAGTCCAACGCGCATCATGTACACGCTAAACACGGGCATATTCTTTTTGATCGCCATCATCACTGGACCACTGACGATTTGTGTACCATCGACTCCAAGAAACACACACGGGTGACCACCCTGTTTGTTCAGAGGGCGCTGATCCATAACGAATCCGAGATGCTCTTTGCGCTGAGCAATGGCCATCATATCTCTTAATAGAGATTTTGAATCCGTCCACAGAACCTTCATCCGTAGACGTTCGCGAATTTGATCTAAAATCGGAGTTAGCCAGCTTGCTTTGCTAGGCTTGGCTAAGACAAAAAAATCACGGTCAAAGCCAAGCGCTGCACCATGACCTGCAAGTTCCCAGGAACCGTGATGGGCCGTGATAATAACCACCCCTGAATCCTGAGACGCCTTGCGCAGCTTCTCTTTGCCTTCGTCGAGCCCCTTTAAAACGAGTGTATCAGGACGAAAGAGATAACGCAGGGTTTCCAGCATCATCAGTGCCTGCATTTTTTGATTCTGCCTGACGAAAGCTCGCGAAAACTCGGAATGGGACGGTAAGCCGAAAACTTTAGAAATATTGGCTTGGATGACGCGGCGATCTCTGGCTGCAAACGGATAGCTCAACCAATAAACACACCAAACAAAAAACGGCAGAAGCTTTAGCGGAATACCGGCGAGTAATCTTAATAGCTTCAAATCAAATCTCCAGCTGCTCGCCTTATTGCTTCTAGGAGGGACGCGACGCCTGGGCCGCAACTTTTTCGAGCGCCTTAGCGTAGTACTCGTGGGCTTTGTATGAGGACCTGACAAGCGGAGCCGATGCCACAGCTAGATATCCGATTTGCTCTGCGTAGTCACCGAGACGCTTAAATTCATCAGGATGCGCAAAGCGTTTGATGGATAGGTGCTTATTGGTGGGCCGCATATATTGTCCAATGGTAACGAACTCAACACCAGCCTCGCGCAAGTCTTCGAGGCTTTTACGCACCTCAGACTCCTCTTCTCCCAATCCCAGCATGATCGCACTTTTGGTGTACACCCGGTAATCTGCAACTTCACGCACGCGCTGTAGCGCCTTCACAGACTGCCAATAATTGGCCCGCGCATCTCTAACCCGCGGAGAAAGACGCTCAATGGTCTCAATATTGTGAGCATAAACATCAGGCCGTTCTGCCAAAATGGTCTTGAGGGCCTCATCACTTCCTCTAAAGTCGCCTGCGAGAAGTTCAATGACAATTCCCGGGTTTTGGGCACGTACCTCGCGGATAACTTTAGCAACGTGAGCAGCGCCACCATCTGGCAAATCATCGCGGTCAACCATCGTGATAACGACATACTTTAGCTTCATCAGCGCAGCACTTTCGGCGACCTGCCGCGGCTCGTCATGATCTAGCCAACCGTTTGGATTTCCTGTTTTGACGTTGCAAAAACGGCAGCCCCGTGTACAAACCTCACCAAGCACCATAAAGGTTGCTGTGTTTGTGTTCCAGCACTGGCCGATGTTGGGGCACTTGGCTTCTTCACAAACCGTGTAGAGCTTGCGATCACGAAGATCGCGTTTAATGTTAAAATAGGTCTCGCCGGTTGGAATCGGTGTTTTCAGCCAGGCAGGTTTTCCGATATGAAGGGAGCGATTGGCATCTGCAGGTGTTTTGTCACTGGAATTCATGGCATTCGCTTTCACAGCAAGTGGTCGTCTTTGAATCCTCGTTCTTATCACTCCCAAGGCCTCTCGTAAAGCACGGACTCTACAGGAATTAATCAATGAAATCAGACCCATTTCAGGTATTTGTCGCCACCGTCAACAAGCTCGGTCGTCTCCCTAAAGGCTTTGACCCCCGGGGAAGGCGATCAGACGTTGTATTCAAGGCCATCTTCAAAGCAGCAAAGCCAACGGTCCAAGAGATCT
>JBIIGV010000121.1:0-8239 GCA_044236265.1 Oligoflexales bacterium | reverse complement strand
TGACCGGTACGGCCAGTTTTTACGTCTTCGTAACGAGGAGATGCACCAGAACCCCCGGTGTATCCCACCTGCGTCTGAACGACCCCCTTAATGCCACGGATTATTTCTTCCATGCCCCAGAAGCAGCCACCTGCAAGCGTTGCCACCTCCAGTCCCGCGGGAACTTTTTTAGCAAAATCACCGATGACGTTATTTGACACTTCAGACCTCTCTTTCTTACTCGGTTCCACCGACATAAACAGCTTTTTATAGTCACCGTAACCTTCCGCGTCCAGTTTTTCAGTCGGGATGAAGCGGAGTGATGCCGAGTTCACACAGTAACGCTTACCCGTGGGTTTCGGCCCATCATCAAAAAGATGTCCTAAGTGCGACTCACCATGCTTGCTGCGAATCTCGGTTCTAACCATGCCGTGGGAGCGATCCGGCCGGGTTACAATGTTGGTATCAACCAAAGGCCTGGTAAAGCTTGGCCAGCCCGATCCTGAATCAAATTTATCGAGGCTGGAAAATAACGGTTCACCAGAAACTATGTCGACATAAATTCCTGGTCGTTTGTTGTTCCAATATTCATTTTCAAAGGGGCGCTCTGTGGCACCCTCCTGAGTCACCTGACACTGTAGAGGGGAGAGCTTTTTTTCGATTTCTGCGCGCGACGGCTTTTTCCAAGCAGGCCCACCAGCAAACGCAACCGAGCCCATCATTGCCCACAAGATTATGCCTAAATGAATCACGGCCAGACCTCCTTGATGTCCCATCAAAGATTTCATGGCCGAGGTCAGTTTGCAAACCAAAATAAGTCTTAATTAATATAGAACTCGACTGGCTTCGCAAGTCACAGGCGTAAACTTGTTTCCCTCAACAACCCGCGGCATCTCTGCACTTGGGGGAATAAATCCTGCCACCATAGTGCGCACAAGCATCCCTTGAGCCGAAAGCATCGAAGTCGCATCATTCAAAACAACATGGGGCACGATCAAAGTATATTTCAATGTGGCATCAGCAATTTCAACAAATTCACCGGTCACCTGGTAGCCCATGGCTGTCTCAATAACGTCAATCTTTTCAAGTCGACCGCCGGGAGCGTTTTCTGATTCAGCGCTGGTCGCGTCAACCTTAAGTGCTGGCTGACCCGAAAAGCTTGAAAGGGTTAGCCGCACGTCAACACCCTCGCCTTTGCACTTATAAATGTTGGCTTCAGCCGCCATGAGAGAGGGAGCTATAAGAAACATTGCTGCGGATATAAATTTAACCATCATCGGTTCTCCTTATTGTAGAATATTATTAGAACCTTAAGAATCGAGGCTTCTTATCAAAAATATTTAATAGATTCCATAGGTCTTTTCTTTAAATGACCTCCCCGACCATGTATGGATCGACAAGGGGACGATAAGGTGTAATATACTGAAATTAATGAATTTATCTCAAAGGATGGTTGCGCCTATGTCCTCGTCCCTCGTGCCAGGGCCCCGCTTTATGTACGGAACAGCTTGGAAAGATCAGCAAACAAAAGACCTGACACTGATGGCTTTAAAGGCTGGGTGCCGCGCCATAGATACGGCAAATCAAAGAAAACACTACTTTGAAGCTGGTGTTGGAGAAGCATTATGCGAGGCATACGAAACAAATCTTGTGCGTCGTGAGGACCTTTTTCTGCAGACCAAGTTTACATACCAACGTGGACAGGATCATCGACTTCCCTATGATCCAACAAAACCAATCGACGTTCAGGTTGAACAATCATTTGCAAGCTCTCAGGAGCATTTGCGCACAGATCTGATTGACTCCTACGTTCTCCATGGACCAGCATCAGGCTATGGCTTAACTGCAGATGATCACCTCGTTTGGCGCACGATGGAATCTCTCCACAAAAGGAACCGCGTGCGTTTTATTGGACTCAGCAACGTCAGCCTTGCTCAGCTAAAAGGGTTTTACGAGTTCGCAAGCGTCAAGCCATCGTTTGTTCAAAACCGTTGCTACGCCAGCACCAAGTGGGACTATGACATCCGTCAATTCTGCCGCGACAACAACATCACATATCAAGGATTTTCTCTTCTAACTGCAAATATAGAATACTTGGGCCACCCTGCAGTCAAAGCTTTAGCCGAAGCAAAACAGTGCACAATTGCGCAGCTTGTGTTTCGCTTCTCTCAACTTGTAGGCATGCTACCATTGACAGGGACCACAAATGCGAAACATCTCGCCAGTGATCTGGACGCGGCAACGATTGACCTTGAAGAGGGCGACCTTCAGTTAATGGAAAACATGGCTTGGCTAGAGTAGTTTCTTCGTAAATGACCAGTAGAACAAGACAACTAGGAGTAACCGATGAATCCATGGCATGACGTAACAATTGGGGATAAAGCACCAGAGGAATTCTCCGCCATTATCGAAATCCCAAAGGGCTCAAAAGTAAAATACGAACTAGACAAGGCCAGCGGGTTAATCAAAGTTGACCGCATCCTCTACTCTAGCGTCCATTATCCTGCAAATTATGGCTTTATTCCCCAAACCTACTGCGACGACAAGGACCCATTGGATGTTTTAGTCCTTGGCCAGGAGATCTTTGTGCCCCTCTGCATTGCTCAAGCCAAACCAATTGGCGTTATGCGTATGCTTGATCAGGGCGAAGCCGATGATAAAATTATCGCCGTTCACGCCAATGATCCAGAATTTAGCCATTTAAATTCTATCAAGGAACTGCCACCTCACCGCATGCGGGAGATTAAGCGCTTTTTCGAAGATTACAAAACCCTTGAAAACAAAAAGGTCACGATCGAAGACTTTCACGATCGTGACCTGGCCTTAAAAATAATTTCTGACGCCATAGATTTTTACAAAAAGAATAAAAGCACGCTCATCAGCAAAAAATAGTTCCTCTAGGTAACGCTAAATCAATCAACAGTGAACGGAACTGATCCCGAAGTTACATCCTTAAGACACGCATCAAACTTGCCAGCTTTAGCTGCTGCCTTGGAAAAGCAGCAATTGGATACCATAATCTGTGCCGGCCCAGCCTCCAGTGCGGCATATTGCTCATCAGACAACGTTTTAGCAATCACTTGAGACTGACCAGACTCGACAAGGCGAAAGCTACCCGCATAGTCGCTCAAGTTGTGTGTAAACATGTCTGACCCGCCGACAGTCAATGTGGCCTTGGTATTCAAACAAGCAAGTTCAATATCAGGATTGACGCGTTCCAGCATCGCGACCACATCGTTGACAAGATTTTTATTGGCAAATGGCCACGCAATAAGACCGCCCCGCGCTGCTACAGTCGTTTCTGCTTGTAATACCTTAGACAACAGTGTTGACATCTGAATAGATCCATTTGCAAACCCACTGCACGATGAACCCGTTGTCGGTGTCGAATAGAACAACTTGAACGTCTTTTGTTCCTCATCCGTTAGAACTGAAAACTGGCCGACAATTGAGTCCAAAGCACAATCAGTCGTGCTACCACCATTGTGTCCTGGTTGATCTGTCACAACCATAATGATTTTGATCGCGTCAGGTCTCTGGTCGCCATTGCGCAGAGCTGTCATTGCAGAGCGAATCGCACCTAAAGACGCCTCGTTAGCATCGCCACCACCACTTGCTCTGAGTGTACCGACAAATCTTTTAACATCCTCTACGTTGTCGGTCAGTTCAAGTCGCCCTTCCGGAACATCGCCAAGGGCGCTACCCTCAGGCACTTTGTCCCTGAATGGTATAACTCCAATTTTTGGCGCAAATCCCCTGGTGTGAAGCTGGGTCACAAAATCTTGAACGCCATCTTTTACGGTCTGAATTTGACCAGCCATACTACCGGTTACGTCCAGGGCAAACATGATAGACACGGGGCGAATTGTTTTATTACCAGCAATCTTGTCATAATACCCAGCACCAAAGCTAAACTTCGTCTGGTACTGAAGCGCAATATTTACAGCTGAGGCGGCAGCATTTCCAACGGCATCTTTACAGATGGCTTCAAGTCGTTGCGACTTGAGGACAGTGTGGTTTAAGGCGCCAGACAATCCAGCCGCAAGCTTAACCCCGTTGGTTAACAGCTCGCACTGCTCTGCATTCTCACTGGTCCACCTTACATCGATAGCTGCCTGACCATTGAGCGTTAGATCATCACGCGACGAGTTGGCGACAAGATCCACCCGAGGCCGTGTCACGGTCACTTGTATATCATCACGTATGTCGTCAACACCATCTGCAACGCAAATTGCAGAGATCTGTTGATTTTCCGTCACTCTAACGTCAATAGTGCCGCTACTTCGTCGATCAAGTTCACGATCATTAGCAATCAGCCTGCAACTCTCAACATCCTGTGAATCCCAGGTGACTTGCAGATTTCTACCAGCCGGAGATTTTAGTGAGCCATCCAACACGCCATCAATCTTAAGTGTCACTTTCGGATCTTTCGCCACAAATGGTGCGTTGATTTTGACATCTGCTAAACCAGACGACTTGTAATAAACTGCTTTTACACCAATAGTGCCTGACGCGACTGCTTTCAAATAACCACTTTTACTGATCTCTGCTTTGCTTACATCATTCACACTCCACACTGCTTGTGACGTCACATCAAAGGAACGACCATCCGAAAGCAGCAAGACGGCTTTTAGGGTTCTTGCGTCACCGACTGTAAGTTCGCTGACAGATGGCTCAACTGATAACTGAGCCTTGAAGATCAGACACTGGGTTGGCAAAGCCTCCGCAGAGGCACTCGCCAATGCATCACAAGATTCAGCGGTTAAATCGTCTGAACCCATGAGTGCGGACGTTAAATCCTTCTCAACAAACTGTGGATCTTGCGAACAGGCCGACAGCGACACCACAAACGTGGCGACCCATGTCGGCATTCCTCTAAATGCGCCGAGCATAAAACCTCCTGATGCTGGATTTCTCCCCAGCTGGTTCAAGAGGTTTCGTCGACAACGTGCCTGGCCAATTTTAGAGAATTTAATCTATCAACACAAGTTACCGTAATAACAATGAAATACCGGCGAGGTGCTTCGATGATTACGACGCTGCTTTGTCCGTCTCATGCCCCTGGCGAATGATTGCTCGGAATGCATCAACCAACTCATCCTTCTGTTGTGAGCTAAGGTTGGTGATCATCAATCCATGCAGGTAACCTTGAGCAACAGCGCGCCCCCAGCGAACTTCAACATGGATGACCAGAGTTGCACCAATGGTAGGACTCTGCAGAGCAGGTGGAATCATCAAAACCATATCGAGGCCAACACCGTTTCCAATGTACATAGGCAGCAAAGCACTTAGACCAGAGACGCTAAAATCATTTAATCGTGCTCGCCCATAACGTGACTCAAGATAAATCGCGACATCCGCCGGAACTGGCCAGCGAGAGTCTTTTCGTTCAATACCCAAAGACTTCCTGAATGCTTCCGTCACTGCACGAACATCACTCTGACGATCTTCAAAGGGCTCACATTCATAGGCTTCGTACGGGGCTTCGCTGTGCTTGATTGGAATCAGCTTGCGCGTAAGTTTCGCATGCAAACCTTCTCGCGCTACGAGTAAGTCGTAGGTACTTGCCCCGATCATCACCGAGTAGTGCTGACAAGAAGCTTCAAATCTCTTGGCAAGATTCACACCATTACCGATGACTGTAAAATCAAAATAGTCATGGTCACCGACGTTACCAATAAACACTGCAGATGTGTTGATTCCTATTCGCAACGGATAGATCGCCTTGCCCTCTTTGGCTGCGACCAGATTACGCTCGAGAATTCCTTTCTGAATACTAATGGCGCACATCAGGGCAGCATCTGCGTGGGCTCGAGATGATTCCAACCCATCAATGCCGTATCCAAAGTAGGCCAGCATCCCGTCTCCAAGAGTTTTATCAACCATACCGCCGTACTTAATAACCTCAGAACGCATCAGATCAAATAAGGATTTCAGATCCATAAATGCTTGGCGAGGAGTTAAACGCTCGGATATCTGTGAAAATCCGACAATGTCTAAAAACATGATCGAAACAACCTTACCTGAAGGGACGGCATCAAGGACACGGGGATTTTGAACAATCCAATCAATTCTTTTACGTTCCATACGACCGGACAACGCAACGCGCAACGCCAGTAACCGTTCCCGATCGACACTGAGTCGATACCAAAATGTCAAAAAACCGCCAAACAGTATGTTGAAGCCCAAAACAGTCCATGGGCCATCCCACGCAAAGAAAAGTCCTACGCATTGCATAAAAAACACGACGAAAACTGCAGCGGCAATTAAGCTAACGGGAACTACGCTCATCGCGATAAACGACGCAAACATCGCACCGATCAGGCCACCCGCAAAGCCAAGGATTCCTAGAAATCCAGCAGAAGCTGTTTGGTCAATCGACCCCATCAAATCCCGATATCCAGAAATTTCGCCGATCCAGGCCAAAGCTGAACTTCGTAACGCCAGATCCATCGGTGATAGAGCTCCACTCACAGCAAAAGACGCGCCACATGCTGACAAGATGACCCCTACCGCCATGGTACGTTTCCATGTGGGATCAAAAGCTCTTTTGACACTCATTTCACTATTCGGACCCATGAAGCTCCGTGTGCTTGCAAAAGCTAATTAGGCGTTTCAAAGGTTTCGGCAATTTTTTGGTATTTGTGAGTCTTCTTTCTCAGTGGCATCGACCTAATAAAGGCTAGTGAAAAGATCGAGATCGCTGATTTTTCAATCTAAGAAAGACTTTTTTATCGAAATCCAAATTGCGAAATGAGAGCAATCATCGGTCGAATGATTCCTAGAGCAAAACTTAAATCTTACTGGATTGATTCGTTAAATGTTCACTTTTTTGAGTAAAACAGAAATCATTACAAAATCAGGCTGGCTGCAAATGGCTATCCAGGTCATTGAGTACTGCAGCGCAAAGAGCGCGCATTTCACCCATGTTTCGCATCTCTAAAATTGTGCCTCTGTGAGCCGCCCTGTTTCTAACATCCTGCAAATCATTCATAGCTCGCGCAATTCTTGCAATGGAATCGCTATGTGGTTTGCTGATTGGAAAAAGAGGTTCCATAAGCTGTCCTCTAAACTTAAATGATCTACCGAAAATCAGAAGCAAGAGCGCCCAAGCACGGAGACCGTCGACAACTTTGTACTGGTCTTTCATGATCATCCCTGTCATCACGGATCGACAAACTAAAGCCAGTTTATGGGCAGGGAAAGAGTCGCGAGAAAAATAAAGACTACAGTCAAGATCGGTCACTAAATCGGGACCAAATCCCGAGTCCTCATCAAGCTCGAGGCGGACAACGCGTGACTGCATCTTCTGTAAAAAGTCAGCGCCCTGGCCTAAAAACATTTGTGAACCAATTTTCTCCTGCAACAGAAGGTCAATTGATTTGACGTACTGAACCAAAACAGTACTTTTATCAACTCTCGCATCAAAAAGCTCCGGATGCCGCCATGTCACCTCACCGCTGCGCAATACAGACTTGATGACTTCCGAATATCGACCATACCCTTTTAGGTCGCGTATCAAAGTCTCATCAATCGCATGATTTTCAGGAATCTGTATACCACCTTTGCGTGAGCTGATTCCTGTGCCTACACCCGTCACAACAAACACCATCAGATTATCACGTAAATTAATTGCCGACTGCAGGACTTCAGGATGCTTCATTGCACCTGGTTTTTCTGCAATAAGCTTATCCACCAAGGCCGTCACCTCTTCGTATGAATCACCCGGCCTTGGTGTCAGGCTCCGGAACACTTTCCGACAGAACGCTTCATCTGAAATCCTGCCGTTGATATCTTTGAATAAACGGATATGCTCGTCGAGTCCACCGCTGGTCGTTATCGTGTCCAAAGCTCGACCAGATATGCTAGCATTCGGATGATCTAGCAATCCAAACAACTGATCCCACACATCCTGAGTGGCATGAGTTTTAGCGGCAACAATAGCCAGAATGCGTGTCTGGAAGTCCTGCTCCGAAATTGATTGCGATATGAACGTTCGCCATTCCGGAACTGTCGAACCACAGAGAATCTTCAATAGCGCCGGTTTTAGCTCTATCTTCATGTCGTCTGGTAACTGATTAAGACAAGATGCATCGCTAACAACGTCACACTTAGCCAAGGCCCGAATAGCACTGGCGACTTCAAGACGATGCTCGGGTAGCGTGATGATCTGTCGTAAACGTTTACAGATGATTTTCGTCCCTTCATCTGAATTGCAAAGAGCCAAAGCCGCATAAGCAGCGTCCGTGACCGCACTTGG
>JBIIGV010000120.1:0-8419 GCA_044236265.1 Oligoflexales bacterium | reverse complement strand
GGCGTGGGTAGTTTGTTATGTGTAGGCGATCAGAAGTTACGATTTGAGGTGAAGCCTCAAGTTCACACTTAAGTGAAGGCTAGCATGAGTCGACGTTTTACATTGAAATTCAAAACTGGTCCAGTTTCTGGACAAGCATACTCTATTGGCCCTGGAGAATATTACTTTATCGGCTCTGGCGAGAACTGTGCGATTCGTATAACTGACGATCCAACAATCAGCCCCACCCATGCCTGTATTTTTCATGATCCGTCTGGCTTGATTCGTTTTAAAGATATGGGCAGTCAATTCGGAACATTCCGAAACGGTACAAAGCTAGATAGATCAATCGAGCTCAAACCAGGAGACAGGATCACTCTGGGGCATACAACCACTTTTCAAAGCAGTTGGTGGAACGCACTTCAGGTAACAAAATTAACCCGCTTTAGCATGATCAAAGATAAATCTATAGCACAAGAAGTCGAGACGCCGTGGTATGGCAGTGCTTTGACTCGCGGGATTATTGCTCTGATAATTGCCATTGGTTGTGGTGCAATCTTTAGTTGGCAGAATTCTCAATTAATGGATTTGCAACTTGCCCAAAAAGCGCAAATCGCCGATGACCCAGTTGTTAAAAGAGATTTTCTCGGAGATTTGGGTGTCCTGAGTGGTGAGTTGAGCGCAAAGTTGTTTACGACAAAGCCAAAGCGTGCGTCTCGAAAGTCCTTTCAAATGACACCGGAGCGCCAGTTCATTTGGGACGAAATTGTTGCAATTTCACGTCGATTTGGCGACCCCCCGCCATCTGCAATGGATCCAGGTTTCGTGCGCGAGGTGGAGAGGCACATTCAGCGGTTCACAAGAAATAACGGCCATCGAATGCTTCTAGAGCGTAAAGCCAATTTTTGGCCGGTCATTGAAAGGACGTTGATTGATAGTAATCTTCCCGTCGAGCTCGGATATATTGTTTGGGTCGAGTCAAACTTCGACTTGGATGCCGTAAGTCAAGTGGGGGCTTCGGGCCCCTGGCAGTTTATGCCAGAGACCGGAAAAGAGTACGGCTTAGTTGTTGTCCGGGGGCGAGACCAACGCAACGATCTGGCGCTATCAAGCCGCGCTGCTGCAAAGTACTTTCGGGATCTGCTAACTATGTTTGGTACTGAGCGTTATTTGCTTGCGATAGCTTCTTATAATACGGGGCAATATCGTGTGAAGCGGCGGCAGATTGAACAAACCGTAAATAAAGAAAGAACTAGTGACTTTTGGCAATTGCGTCACGTTCTGCCAAAAGAGACGGTAGAGTATGTTCCGAAATTTATCGCGGCTGTGATCATCGGGCGAAACCCGAATCGCTGGGATATTGCACATTAAGGGATGACTGATGGGAACACGGAATTTTTATAGAGACTTGGTCGCATTGGAGTCATTCTCGGAAGCGACAAATAGTGCGGTTCATGCATCATTGCCTGAGGATTGGTGGATTGTTATTGCGGATGTAAAAGGATCGACGGTTGCCATCGAGGCTGGTCGGTACAAGGATGTCAACACGGTCGCTGCTGCGACAATTATGGCGGTGATCAACGTTGATCGTCATTCGGAATTGCCATTTGTGTTTGGTGGTGACGGCGCCTTAATGGCTATACCACCGCATATGGTTGATGGAGTCAAGTCAGCATTAATCGGAGCGCGGCGCATGGCGCGCGATGGCTTCAATCTTGAATTGCGAATTGCTTTGATGCCGGCTCGAGATATCTTGGTAAGAGACTATCGATTGAAGATCTGTAAATATCGCCACAGTGAAAAGATAAATCAGGCAAGTTTTTCAGGCTACGGCTGGTCCTGGGCCGAGAACGTTATGAAAGATGAGGTCCTTGGCGCAGAGTTCATTGTGAAGGATGATGGCTCCATCAATCCTACTGCGGACTTCACCGGATTTGAGTGTAGATGGAAGCCGGTTAAAGCAAGGCTTGAGTCGAAGTTGGCGATTATTGTCCAGTGTATGGAAAAAAATCCTGATCATCATGCAGTAGTTTATCAAGATTATCTCCAGCAGATTCAAAAGATTTACGGTGATGTAACACGATACCATCCATTGGCGGAAAGTAAGCTTGGTTTGACCACAAGCTTGGCGCGCCTAAAAGGCGAGGCAATTGTGCGTTCACGAAGTCGCACGCCTTTGGGTTATTTGATTGGTTCTATTGCACTTGCTGTTGTCAGTGTTGTGGGCACGATCGCATTTAGATTTAACCTGAAACTAATGGGCGCTCGCTGGGGAGGATATAAACGTGAGGTTGTCGATAACGCCGACTTTAGGAAGTTTGACGGAGCGTTAAAGATGATTGTCGACGGCACTTTAGAGCAGGAAATGCAGTTAAAGTCTTATTTGGATGCTCACATGACTAATCGAAAATTAGTATATGGTCTGCACCGATCACCAGAGGCGATAATGACCTGTCTGGTATTTACGCCGGGACAGGACCATGCGCATTTTGTTGACGGAAGTGATGGCGGATATGCGATGGCTGCAAAAATGCTAAAGATGCAACTAGCCAAATTCAAACGATAAACGTCGCCCCAACAGTGATTTACACTGGCTTATTTAAGAATCCATGCCCGGACATCTTCAATGTCTTTGTTGCTAAGTTGATTTTTGAATGAAGGCATAAGACGTTTGCCGTTTTTGATCGACGAGTAAAAGATCGCGTCTGGAATGAGTCGGCCTTTTAGTCGTGGGCCGTTTTTCCCGAGTCCGTCAACGCCATGGCATGCGGCACAATAGTTTGAGAAAATCTTTTTTCCCCTTGTAGCGTGACCCGCCTTCGATTTTTGCGGCAATATCAGTTCAGGTTGCGCGGACAAATCCACTATAAGGTCTTCCGATCCCGTCAAGTCCAAGTTAGTGTTTCTTTGGGCTAGCGCTGAAGCCATGGTGTCAACAGTCTCTGAGTCGATGTTTAGGCCATAGTCTGCCATTTTCTTTATAACTGTAGCCCAATCAGATTTAGTCAATTTCTGTTGCTCGATAATTTCCTGAGAATGGCATGTCAGGCAGTGCTGAGTGACCAATTCGATTCCTTGAGTGTAATTTGCTTGCTGTTTACTTCCGCTGAAAGATATTCGGTCAGCGGCATTGTAAAGGTATCCTTTTGGGTTCCATTCTTGATTTAAAGGTTGGACGTTGCCTCTTGCGTCTGTCGCGCGAGATATAAGCTCATACTGAGTGCCGTCCTTGATATCCACGCTGAACTCAAATTCTTGCCAGCTGTATTCCTTTCTAGGCGCAAGCTTTGCCAAGTTCCAAGTTTTTCCGGCATCCATGGAGATTTCAACTTTCAAGATGGGGCCGGAGCCGGAAAAGGCTTTTCCTCTTGCTATGTAGGTTCCTGGTAAGACGCTATCTCCAGATTTCGGATCCGTGAAAATAGTTTGAACTTTGATGAAGTCGATAGGGCGTCCCTCTTTAACGGGGTCCCACGTCTCGCCTGGTTTTAAGGTTTTTGTGGGCATGCGGTAAGCCTTTGCCGCATATGCGCGCGAGTCTGGTTCCGCACTGAATGTGACTTTATTGACCCATTTAAGCCAGTTTTGACCGTAAATATTTGGCATCACCAATCTTACCGGACCGCCATGGGCTACTGGGAGTGGCTCGCGATTCATTTCAAAAGCAAGTATCGCTCCTGTTTCTAATAGGAGTGAGATCGGAATAGAGCGAACAAATTTTGCTTTGCTAGGCATAACAGGTTCGTCGTAGCCTTCAAACGTTGCATACTTCGCTGTCGGCGAAATACCGAGTAAACCGAATACGTCCTTAATTGGAATTCCTCTCCATTCAGCGTTGCCTACGGCGCCTCTTTTCCACTGAATGCCGGAGACAGGCGGGTTAAAAAGAGCGCGTCCATTTCCAGAACATTCCAAGACAGCGTGAAATTGCACCGTTGCTTTTGATTTGAGTTGTTTCAAGCTTAGTTTCTGAGGTTTTTTTAAAAGACCTTCAAAAGATATGACCCATGAGTCATCAGTTTTGGTGGGCAAACTATTGTGATGAGTACGAACAAAAAATCCCTCCAGAGGAGTTTCCCACGGGCGTAACGCTTCAATGGATCCCTCTGCCATCATGGGTCTCGCGCTTCTTTTGATTAGGAGTCGGTCGCTAGCGGCCAGCGCTGATGTCGATAAGATCAAACTTAAAATAACGATAGCTTTCATTCTGGCTGTACTTTCTGGATCGCGCCCCATGCGGTGACGTCAAGATGATGTTTTTTTAACCAATCTACGAGATCTTACGTGTTTGTCCTCTAGAAACCTTAATAACCCAAATCCGCACAAAAAGTAGTCACAATTGATGCCTGATTAGCCTTATTTTAATACATTTTTATATAACATCCACTTCGTTTGCGGTTTTCTCCGAAACGCTTGCGGGTTATGCTCTGCGTTGAATTGAATCAATCATTTATATGGTCTTACCCGTGATGGATCACGAGTCTCAGAATATTCGATACGAGCAAGGAACGATCCTCGTCGAAGGATTTGACGGTGTCGTCATGTCTAAACTCGAGGATTGGGTGAAGCGCGACCAGCGAACACTCCAATGGCGGGCGGAGGGGCGCAGGTATCGCGATATAGCACTGGCGCTTCGAGACTGTGGTGTAAAGTGGAAAGACCTGGCTAGATCCTACGATCTTCTGAGGCTTCAGTTGAAGTCACCCATTGTTCCACGTTCCCATCAGGCGGAGGCCATTCAGTCTTGGACTGAGGCTGGACGCCGCGGTGTCGTGAGTTTACCCACTGGTGCAGGGAAGACCATTTTGGCTGTGATGTGTATGACGGCTGTGGGTCGTCCCACGTTAATCTGTGTACCAACGATTGATTTGATGCATCAATGGCATGCCGTGATCACGAAGTATTTTGATACGCCTGTGGGACTTCTCGGGGGAGGCAGTCATCAAGTTGAGCCCATCACAATTGCAACCTATGACTCCGCGGCGATGCACGCTGAAAAACTTGGCCCCAAATTTGGTTTGGCTATTTTTGACGAATGTCACCATCTACCGGCACCCGGATATGCGATGATTGCTCGTTGTTTGATAGCTCCCTTTCGTTTGGGGTTGTCAGCAACTGTAGAGCGGTCGGATGGAGGCGAGGAAATCCTCTTTGATCTGGTTGGTGATGTTGTTTTTGAAGGCCGGTTCAGCGAACTGGAGGAGAAGACATTAGCACCATATAAAGTAGTCCAGATTCTTGTTGATATGACCCCGGACGAACTAGTTCGATACAACGAGGCACGAACCACTTACAAAAACTTTTTGCGTTTCAATCGTATTAATTTTTCGGACGGCAATGGTTGGTCGCAATTCATTGCCCTTTCGTCTCGTTCGACTCAAGGACGGAACGCTATGAAGGCATACCGTGAACAAAAGCGACTGGCACAAGCGGCGTCCGGCAAGCTGACAGAACTTTGGAAAATCTTGCAAATCCATCGGGGTGAGCGCGTGATTGTCTTCACCGACGAGAACTCTCTTGCATACCAGATCGGGCGGGAGTTCTTTGTGCCAGTTCTGACGCATCATACAAAGCCGACTGAGAGGGCAAAAATTCTTGAGTGTTTCCGATCCGGCGACATTACAGTCATTGCGACCTCAAAAGTTTTAAATGAAGGTGTCGATGTGCCAGAGGCGAGTGTGGGCGTTGTGCTTTCTGGAAGTGGTACTGTCCGTGAGCACGTTCAGCGCTTAGGCAGAATTTTGAGGCATAAAGAAGGAAAGAGTGCGTGTCTCTACGAGATTATCTCCCGAGGCACCTCAGAAACGTACGTTAACCAAAGGCGAAGGCAGCATTATGCTTACCAAGGATCTGGTTCAAGCTACAGTTCGTAGCGGAAAACTTTTTCCAAAATTCATTAAAGCTGGTGATGCCAAAGCCATCGCGGACGCCGAGTCTATTTGTGAGCTTTTTGGGAGTTCCGCTGGTCGGATTGTTGGAGAGGTTGAAGAGGATATCAAGGCTTTGGGTGCTGGGCCTAGATCGCGTGCATTTGCTAAAATCATGATGGACGAAAGTAAGGTGGCGGAGCCTGGGGCGGAGGTGTTGGATCTGCGCTGGAAGATGTTTCAGTTTTCCGAAGCAATTCGACGAGAGGGTGTTCCTGCGTTAGAGGATCTCCGTAGCAGAATGGCCGGTGCTATGAGAGAGTCTGTCGATAGACTACAGCAAAAAATCTTCGCTGATTTGCCAAGTGCCAGGATTTTGGAAGGTTCCCCGGACATTGGGACAAAAGAATTGATAGAGCGATATAATTTGTCCCACGTAACAACCTTTTTGTGCCTTGCAGACGACGTCTCCATATCAGTTTCAAATCTCTCGGTGCCGCAAAAACGCGAATTGATGCGCCGTCTTAAGTTCAATCGTTTAATGTCTGATGTTGAAGTTAATCGTGAGTGTAACGAGCTTCATCTTGAGCTCAGTGGTCCCCTCAAGATTTTTGGTAAAATCCAAGGTTATTCGCTGCGTATCGCGCACTTTTTTCCGTTTATTGCTTCGCTTCCAGAATGGAAACTCAAATCAAGTTTGACATGGAAGGGCAAGAAGGTTTCCCTCGAACTTGATCATAGCTGTGGAGTTATCGCGCGTTCGGTCCGCGGACAAGGTGGCTACATTCCCAGAGAGTTTCAGGACGTCTTGGTCGCCTCAGCTGATATGGACGGAATTAAAATGATTCCTGGTGATGACTTTATTCATCTGGGGCGTCAGAGCTATTGCTTTCCGGATTTCACGGTGCAGTTTAAGAATCGAGAACTGGGGATTGAATTGTTTCATCCGTGGCATAAGGGTCAGGCGAAACAAAGAATTGAAGCAGCCACCGCATGTAAAACAGATCGTTTGCTGATTGGGGTTGACCGGTCACTGTTGAAGGATCCGGATTTGCGGCTGCTTTGTGAGAAAAGTGTATGGTTTGCAAAATACGGATTTGAGTTTAGTCAATTTCCTACCCCGAATATTTTGAGGAAGGCTATCCTCCGCCATGATTGATCAATCAGGACGCCTACTTTCATCGATTGACCATGTTTTGCATGAGCTATTTGGATTTTCCGAATTCAGGCCCCGCCAGCGAGATGTTTGCTTATCAGCGTGGCGCGGCAATGATGTTTTACTTGTCATGCCAACCGGTGCTGGAAAGTCTCTATGCTATCAACTTCCCACCGTTGCTAGGGTCGATGGTCGTGCGCTAGTGGTGAGTCCCTTGATCGCATTGATAGAAGATCAGGTTGGTAAGTTAAGAGCACTTGGAATTGCCGCCGATCGGATTCACTCTGGTCGCTCCCGACCGGATTCATGGGAGGCTTGTAGACAGTGGCGCGCGGGTCAGCTCCAGTTTTTATTTGTGGCACCCGAGCGACTTGGGGTTCCTGGTTTTCTGGATTTTTTGGAGGAGCACAAGCCAGCACTGATTGCAGTTGATGAGGCCCACTGTATCTCAATGTGGGGTCATGATTTCAGGGCCGATTATCGTCAATTGGGGCCTAGATTGGCTCGGCTGAGGCCTGCAAATATTGTGGCGCTGACAGCCACAGCAACTCCTGAAGTTCAAAGAGACATTGTCGATCAGCTCAACTTAAAACGACCAGATATTTTTATTCACGGATTCAGGCGTAAAAATATTGCTATCGATGTCATGGAAATCACTCCGGGAGCGCGAACTGAGTCGTTGATAGAGGTTTTGAAGGACCAAGGTCGACTTCCAGCAATTGTCTACGCTCCCACGCGGAAAATCGCGGAGTCCACGGCGGCAGAACTTAAAGACAAGTTCACCTGTGGCGTTTTTCATGCAGGCATGCCTACTGGTGATCGTCAAATGGTCCAGGACGCGTTTTTGGGCGGTGCGATCGACGTTATGGTTGCGACCATTGCCTTTGGGATGGGGGTGGACAAGGCTAATGTCAGAACCGTAATTCATCTAGCAATGCCAGGGTCTGTGGAAGGCTATTATCAGGAAATTGGACGTGCTGGACGAGATGGCCAGCTTTGTCATGCGATTCTTATGTACGCGCCGATAGATCGTAAAACGCACGATTACTTTTTGGAGTTGAACTATCCGGATCCTGCAATCCTTGAAAGGGTTCTTGACGCCGTGAAGCAGGGATCCGGTGATCGCGACGAGGTGGTCGGGCGTCTAGGACTGAGCCCCGATATAGTTAAATCGGCTCTTGAGAAGCTTTTGATTCATGGTGGGATTCGTGTGGGGTCTGAGCATCGGATCGAGACCATCGACGGATTATGGGAGCGAAGTTACCTGAGGCAAAGGCGTCATCGTGTGGAGCAGTTGGCGAAGGCATTTTCGTTTGCTCAAAGTAAGGTTTGTCGGATGTTAAATCTCATTCACCATTTTGGTGATCGAGATGATAGTGAGGAGTCTTGTGGGATTTGCGATGTTTGTCGTGGCCCG
>JBIIGV010000119.1:0-8421 GCA_044236265.1 Oligoflexales bacterium | reverse complement strand
CGCCGACATCATCAGCGAATACGGTATGTGTGAACTCGCCGCGCAGGCATGGGACACACCGAAAAAAATCTCGACAGATCTCAAGGAAAGAGTCTTTCGCTTCCCGTGGTGGGTGAATGTGGCAGTGATGTCAAAACCAAATGCCAGCGATCAATCAGGAGTCGGAGCTCTCACCATCTTTGATCCGCTGCGCATTGATCTGCCAGGCTTAGCACTGCAAACGGAAGACTTGGCGCAATTAAATACTGACCAATCATTTACTCTTTTAGGGCGCGTTCCGACGGCGCCACTGAAGGGATGCTCACTTAACGTGGAGAGTGTGAAGGGAACAGAAAAAATCCCAAGTCGAACCAAGTCAAAGGCTTCAGAAAACTTTTATAAACCTAATGTCAAAGACCTTTCTGCACGTGCTCCCGTTGTGCGACGTTGGCTTTTAAATCTTTTGTCTGATGCAGAGGCCCATAGACGACTTGTCCTGGAATTTGGTGATGCAGTGATTGCGCGCAAAGCTGTGACTGATCTCACGGCCGGATTACCGTTTGACGCAAAAGGATTTGCAGATGCAGCCCTAGCGTCCATTGGTCAGGGCCAGGCAGCAAAAAACTGGCTCATTATTCCACCGGCCAGCCACTCGATTGCCGTGATTTATCCAATTTGCTGTGCATTGACTCTAGGACTTTCCATTCGCATTCGTTGTCCGAGTATTAACCAGATGTCTCCTGATGCTTCCTTTTTACAAAGAGCTATTGATCTTGCAAAAGCTGACGGTTTTGACATCAAAACTCTGCCCTCGTCGTGGCGACTTGGGCCAAATGATTTGCTTGACGGCGAGTCCATACTTATTTTTGGAGATGATGAGACATGCCGTTTTGTTAGCGAGTTTTCCAGTAATCGCGCCTCGACCTTCGGCAACGTCACCAGCATGAGCATGGTCACTGGACGAGATTTTCAAGATTCAGTCACCCGTCATCAAATACTTGCCGATCAATTGTCTCTTGGTCAAAGAGGCTGCCTGTCATCAAGAGCCATCATCACAATTGGTGGAAGTGTCGAAATCGTTAAAGATGCTATGACAACCGCTAGTCTCATCTCTTCTCGCGAGGAATCAATTGCGGCAAAGACAGCACGCAGCATGGAAATAGGGCGCCTCACGGCACATGGATTTGAGGTTTTTACGCCAGCCGACGGCGTAACGGTCGCCATTAAAAATGTCGCTTCAAATTCGCTCGGTAAGGAAATTCAAAATGCCGTCAGCACCCTTGATTTTGTCATTCCGATACTGTTAGTTGATGAAATCACAGATAAAAATCTAATCATTACCGAACTTTTAAAGATTTCCTCTCTAAAAGCACTTTCTGTCAGTGATGAAATTTCTAAAGCATTATCAAAGACCAAAACTTATCCAAAATTAGTCAACGATGTTCGGTTAGTTAGGCTTGGAACCCTTGGGGCGCCAAGCCTTGACGGACATCATTTAGGTCGTCCATTTTTTGCGACTTAGGGGTCTTTCACGTTAAAATAGACGTATGACCTTGAACTCACTAAAATTTGATAAAGAAGATCTCGAGCTTCTTGCCGATTACTTCTACGAGCTTTTTTTGCCACGCTTTGTTGGCCAGGCGGAGGGAAGTTTGCGCGCAGGCACGACCATCGAATTTTCAAGACGCATGAAACACAAAGTGGGTCTTGCCATGATGTTTGAGAACAAAATTAGGCTTTCTGTGAATTATTTCGCGGAAAATCCACAGTTTCTCCCCTACACGATCTTCCATGAAATGACGCATTTATGGCTTTACCACTGTGGCTTTGACCCAGGTCATACACGTCGATTCTATAAGAAAATGACTGAGTTCGAGCAAACTGGATATCAGATAGACCCAGAGGTCCACGTGCATTCGAGACTAGCGGCCGAAGGCACTTACGTATATATTTGCGGCAACTGTGAAAATCGTTGGCATTTGAGAGAGGCGCTGGACCACAGCATATACTGTGCCTTCTGTTACAAGAAAGAAGGCATAGAGCACTATGCCACGTTGAAAGACACTTTGTTTAACCTTAGAGACGGGACTAGTGAAAAATGCGCCTAACTAATCTCACCACAAAATCACTAAGCTCCCTGCTGAGTTTATCTTTTTGCGCGTGGACCAATACGGCCGCTGCCCTCGATATGAGCTTTTCGGACCAGGCGATGAAAGATGCCTTCATCAGCCTTCCTGTCGTTTTAAGAGATAATTTCCAGCAGTTTGTTTTGGCTTATGGCTCCGAAACAGCAAACGTCAAAACTTTCTGCGACCGCATTGCACAATCCTATGTGATGTTTAAGTGGAAGCCTTCCATAGAAGGCTGCGGTGATCGCGGCATTAACTGGCGCTCCCAATTAAAGAGCCATGCTGGAAGCCCGCTCATCTATGCTGAGTTTGGCCATGGTTCAAATACGACACTCGTTTTAGGCGGCGTTCACCCTGACGAACTCACACCGATCCCCATCACATTTAAATTTGCCAATCATTTGCAGGCAAACCCGCAGTTAATTCCAGAAAACGGCCGCGTCATTATTGCGCCACTGGTTAATCCAGACGGTTTTTTCCGTCGCGGCGCAAGTCGTACCAACGGCCGTGGTGTTGACTTGAATCGTAACTTTTTCACGCAGGACTGGTACGGCATCGCAAAGACTTGGTGGGCTGAAAAGCGTGAGAAAAATCCACGACACTTCCCGGGCCATATCCCTAATAGCGAAATCGAGACGCTATTCCAGATTTGGCTAATCGACACTTATAAGCCAGATAAAATTATTTCCGTACACGCGCCGCTTGGGTTTTATGACTATGACGGTCCAGGCGATCAAAAACCTCGTGCTTTGACCGATTCTGAAGAAAAAGCCCGCATGCTTGTTCGCAGCATGAGCGCCAATAGCCGTAACTATAAAGTTGTCGACTTCACGTTCTACCCGGGAAGTCTTGGCAATTATGCTGGTAATGAGCGCGGCATCCCCACTGTGACTCTTGAGCTTGAAACAACAAATCCCGACAAAATATCTGAATACTGGACTCAGTTCTCACCGGGTCTTGAGCAAGCGGTTAAATATCCGTTCGTCAACACGTCAGCACCGCGCACCAAAGGTGCAAGCTTATTTCTTGAGTCCTACGGACGCAAGACTGCACGGTTTAATGACGAGTCTTCTGACGCTAAGAAGCCAGCTCTCTAAAACGAAATCCAGAAATCCCATGGGTGACTACCCTTGGGAAGGCGTGACACTTCAAAATAAATGCCTACACGCTGATTCATGGAAAGATCACTTCGTAGTGACCAGCCCATGTCTTTTTGTAAGGCTTCCACATCAGATACAAACCACGGGAAAAAGCCTTTTTCGACCAGATGGCGCGCCATGGCGATCTGAAGTTTTAGTCTTTTACCCGATGATGACAGCACCATGTCATAGCGGCAATACTCGCCGCAGTAGGGAAGTCCCTCAGCAGCGTACTCACCAAAAATCGAGTTTGATTTAAGAACCGGCATATTCACGTTAAGTGATTCTTTTGTGATGCGATCCCCTAATTGAAAGCTGTAAAGAACTCCACTCTTTGGATTTAACCTTTTGGCTGCATTTACCGGTAGCGTCATCACCATGGGGATATTGGCTGAGCTTTCAAAAAAGGCAACATCGGTACGCAGATCAAGAGTCAGTTTGAAAAATAAAACTTTCAAATAAAAGCCAAGAGACGCGAGGGCCGTCAGTGGCTCGATGCGGTGATCCATCATCTTACTTTCAATGTCTGCTGACGAAAAATTAAGAGTGAAGAAATTTTTTACATCTGAGCGAATGTAAAGATCACTGTCGCGGGCAAGAATCATCTCCTGATCCCCACGCAGAGCGACCTCCTTGAAAAGCATTTGGTTTTCAGGCTTGAACTGGTAGCGGTAGAATCGCGAGTTGATCGCACCAGCGGCTTCGTCATAAATCACACGCTTGGTTTTATCATCAATCTTCTTCGTTACGGTTTCATCACATGAGGCGAGCCACATGGTGCCTCGTTTATTTTTAAAATAGGCTCCATTTTTTGGCGTACACCCTTGGAGCGTAAACCGACCCTTGGCAGGCTGGCCGAGCATGTCCTCCTCAATAAGAATGCGGTCTCGGGCAAGAATCGGCTCTGACCTCCAGGCGTCGTTTTTAAACCAAATGATCTTGCCGTCCTCGCCAACGGGCACAACGGTCGGCTTTTGCATTCTAAAATCTGGCTTATCGATTGTTCCGGCATTGAAGATGGCCACCAAATTTTTCCGGGAAGTGCCGATAATGGCAGGCACATCTCTGGCAATCAAATAATCTGGATTAGCGATCAACGGATGCGAAAAAAATAGACCACTGACTAAAATTTCGATAAAAACCGCCCATCGAGCAAGGGGCCATCGGTGACAGAAAAAACTAAACATTCCAGCGACTACTTGATGCTTAAGGACTTCTCCTTTGAAGTTCCCGAAGCCCAGGTGGCGCAACATCCACTGAGCCAGCGTGATAGCTCGAGACTTCTTATTTGGCAGAACAATGAAATCATTCACTCGCAAATCAAAAACCTCGCCGACGCCGTACCTGAGGGTTCGCTCATTATTGTAAACAACTCCCGCGTGATTGCTAGTCGTCTTCATGGAAAATTGGCCACTGGTGGCGCCGTTGAAATACTTTTGCTTGAACCTGACGTAGCCTCTGTAGACAAACGCGAGTCATGGCTTGCCTTGGGAAAACCTATGCGAAAGCTCGGCACAGGTACCAAAGTTTACTTTGACGCTGACCTGACCGCCACCATAACCAAAGAAAGTCCAACTGAAAGCTCGGGCCCCCACCCTTTTACCGTAGAACTAAGTCTTTCGGGAGAAGACCTTCTAGGTTGGCTCGATCAACACGGGGAAATGCCTCTGCCGCCCTATATTTCCCGCAAAGACAGCACGGAATCTACGAAGGCTCAAGATAAAGAGCGCTACCAGACCGTCTATGCCCAAGGCGCAGGCTCCGTGGCGGCACCAACCGCAGGTTTGCACATCTCAAAAGAGGTTATGGCAAACCTTGCTGCGAAGAATTGTCAGTTTTCTCATGTGACCCTTCACGTGGGCGCAGGAACATTTCTTCCCGTGAAAGCTGATGATCCGGCAAAGCATGTCATGCACTCAGAGCGATTTATGGTACCACATGAAACCATAAGAGACATTGAACGCGCCCGAGCTGAAAATAGGCGCATCATTGTAGTTGGGACAACTGCCCTTAGAAGCTTGGAGGGTTTAATAAACCAGGCACGACATGAGGGCGTTAAACCTGAAACGCTGGCTGGAAAATGGCTTAGAACCGATATTTTTATCCGACCTAAATCAAAAGAGGACCGTCATAAGCCTTGGTGCGCTGACGCTCTCATGACCAATTTTCACCAACCTGAAAGCACACTGTTCATGCTCATCTGTGCCCTCGTCGGATCTGACAACGCTCACCGCATCTACAGAAGAGCTGTTGATGATGGCTACAGATTTTTTAGCTATGGTGATAGCAGCCTGCTCTGGCTTTAGCCGACTTTTTTGCGCTCAAGAATTTGGACCAGCAACTGAAGATCTTCGATTTGCTGATTAAGAGATTTGATCTCCTGGTCACGGTTCATCAGCTGAGCTGACATGGACTCCATCTTAGCTGCATATTTAGCTTCAATGCCTTCTACAGCAGATCTTGCCTGATCAAGGGCTCGGTCGCAGAACTCGATAAGAGATCTTGCTTCGACGCTTGCAAGCCCAGCGTCAACCAAAGGTCGCACCATATTGTCAGGCAGATTATTAAAAGTCTGACGATTTGAGTAATTTGAGGGAGCTTGGCCCACATGATGGGGCATAACTTGCGTGTGGTGGTGAGCGTCTTCAGAGCGACGCACGTAAGGCATAGGGCGCTCTTGGAAATTGCTTCGCATCGAACGATCAGGATTTGGATGGTTTTTTACGACCTGATTTGAATTGGATGCATTTGTATTACCATAACGGCGATCTTGTTCCTGTCCATTCAAATCAACAGGGATATAGTACTTACCATCACGCAGTTCGGCCCTGATACGGCCAGTTCGAATGCGACGACGAATCGTCATATCCGAAATTCCGGTCGCCCGCGCATAATCAACTATGGATAGCCACTGCTCTGCCATAACCAGATTCCTCTCGCCAATTGCCATCAAAACTGCACAGTCATAGTAATAGAATAACAGGGGTTCTTGACTCGAAGGAAGCCCGCCAAGTCCTTGGCGCATCAGCTGTCAATGAATAGGCAGTCGGCAAATTTTACCTGATCAACTGCGATCAAAAAATCTCAGTCCCACTCACCTGCTCTGGAACTTTTGGAAGAGCCACAAGTGCCTTAGATTGCTGCCAAACAAACTTATATTGGTTAAAATTTTTAAATACGGACTTCACGTAGCGACGGGTTTCACGGAAAGGAATCGTCTCGACAAATTCATCCGCCTCAAGCGAGCCGTAAGCCTGCACCCAACGGTCTACAGATACTGGACCTCCGTTGTAGGCGGCCACTGCTAGCAATGAATTACCCTTATAGTAATCTACAAGCTTTCTTAGATAGTAGGCTCCATAGCCGATATTGATCTCTGGACGGTGCAAAGATGTCAGATCAAATCGCTGATCATTCATTAGTCGCGCGATGCGGACGGCCGTAAAAGGCATGATTTGCATCAGCCCACGAGCACCAACGATACTGCGTGCGTCCGCGTCATAAACGCTTTCAGCACGCATCACGCCAAGCACCATGAATGGATCGATCGCAGCTGCAGATCCCATGGTCTCGACAATGTCACGGTAAGCAAAGGGATAAAGAAGCTTCCAGTCGTTGGAGTGTTTAGCCATATGATCTTCCAGGTGCGCCGCTGAACTTGGGATCGTTCTTAGAGGTGATTCTGATATCGATGTAACCTTTAGACCGTAACTGAAATCTCGAAGGTCCATGGCCACCTTAAAGGAATCTGCTGACGACGACTGTACACTGCGACCTGTAGGTAATAATCTAAAAAGCCGTCTAGCAATCTGATATTGTCCCCATTTTCTCAGAGCAATTACCGTCTGCATCTCGCCCTCAGGGACTCCCATCTTCGGGGCCTCATTAACTGGCACTTCGTCGGCTGGCAAAAAGCCGTTAGACTCAGCCAAAGCGTCAAAGGAAACCGTCGCAATTGATCCAATATCTTTTTTTGTTGAATCAAGAAGCCTCGGTTTACGTGCCTGTACCATCAGCGAATAAAAGTTATCGCCATTATTAGCGAGAATTTTTTTGTAGAGCTCCTCTGCCTGCGAGACGTTGCCGGTCTTTTCCAGAATTTTAGCCTTCCAATAATCAAGACCGCCGTCGATGCCACGGTCTCTTTGAGGAACGTAACCGGGGCGCTCAAGGAGAACCAAAGCCTCCTTCAAATTGCCAGCCAGATACGTATTCCAGAAGTGATGCCACTTTAAAATTGGATCTGAGGATGGAGACTGCGCAAGACTTTCGTACATTTTTGCGGAAACACTGTGGAGTCGCAGCCGTGCAAGGCTATCGGCTAGATTTTCCATCGCAGGACGAGAGTCAACCTGCCCACTGAAGCTCGCCAAAAAAAGACTCCAGGTTCTGGCAGCAGCCTCGTGATCACCTTGCTTTACTTGGATCTGACCTAATGAATTTAAAACTTTTGCCAAGCGAACGCGGCCTTGTTGAGACTCGCTATTGCGAACTGCATCAAGCTCATCTTCGGCCAGGCGTCTTGCCTCCTGCCAAAAACGAATTTGCACCAGAAAATCTAATCGCTCATTCATATCAAAACGCTTCACCTGACCCGAACCACTACGCACGGGTCCCTCAGTCAACGCGATAAGATAATATTTTAAACCCTCATCAAGATTAGTATTGCCGGCCAGGCGACTAATCAGTGGCAAGCTGAATATGTAGGGGTTTCTGCGGTCACAAGTGAGTGCCTGCAGCTTTTGAAAGGCCCAGCGTGCTGTCTCGGCATGAGGATAGGCCGCTGCTAAAGACTCAACAACAGACACAAGATCGGACTTCGGGCCAATGCGGCGACTTTCAATATAGGCCGCCACCTTTTTTGCCAAGGCATCACTTCGCTGAGCAGGTTTGACTCGCTGCTCCATCTCGGTCCAGGTTTTAGCAAGTAGCCCGTCATTTTTCAGGGCGATCATGATCTCAATCAATAAATTAAATTGCTCGGGACGCCAGTACTGCGTGTTTGATGCCCGCTTAGAAATCCCCTTTAGTTTGCTCAAGATCACGAGAGCATTTTGCGGAGTCAGCGAGGACCGACCGTGGTAAATCGTGATTAATGCGTACAGGGGTGATGATTCTGGAATGGCTTTTTTTGCTGCTTCAAAAGAATGAGCAGCAGCCTTGGGATCTTGCTC
>JBIIGV010000117.1:0-8515 GCA_044236265.1 Oligoflexales bacterium | reverse complement strand
TCCGTCTCAGACCTTATCCTTTGGAACGATGCTCTAACACCCAATAACCCCTCCCCGATCGTATCTGACAAAACACTAAGTGTCATTTTCACTTCTGGTCGTTTAAACAATGGCCAAGGATGCGGGTATGGATTTGGATGGCAAATCGATCAGTGGCGTGGCCTAAAACGCCAGAGCCACACGGGAAGTTCGATTGGATTTCGAACTGCTATTCAACGCTACCCTGAGCAAAACCTTATGATAGCTGTCTTAACGAACCGCAACGGCGGTTCACCTTGGACGATTGCCGAGACTATAGCCGCCCACGTTCTGAAACTACCAGCCTCAGACCACTCTTCGGCTCCTGGTATGAACCACAGCATCATTCACTGACTTGTAAGTATGGCATTTAGGAGACATGACTAAAGACGAAATCCCATTACAAACAAAAACTCCTGTCACCCTTCGCATTGAATCAATGGCATTTGGCGGCCGCGGCGTCGGTCGACACGATGGAAAAGTATACTTTATCAATGGCGCCATTGAGGGAGACCTTGCGACCATTGCCATCACCATGGAGGGCGATCGGTACAACGAAGGAGATGTCATTGATCTCCCAGAGCCATCACCAAAACGAGGATTATCCCCCTGTCCGGTGTCCGATCAATGCGGTGGCTGTCAGTGGCAAGGTATCTCTTATCAACACCAGATTGAGTGGAAGAAACAGTTTGTCCTGAACTCCCTGCGTCGGATCGGAAAATTGGGAGAGTCCATCACCGTCGACATCCTCCCCTCACCCCAAGACAACGGATACCGAAACCGTATTTTCGTCAGATCTCGACTGACAGCGGACGGACAACTGAAGGTTGGCTATTTTCGAGGAGGCTCGCGGGATTTTATTGCCATCACATCATGCGCGATTGCAGAGCAGAGACTTAATCGATTTATTGATCAACTTATAAAAACTGATTTTAAAGACATCGCTCAATCGATGGGTCTGCGAGACGAGATCAGGTTTAGATTCGAGATGCAAGATATACCCCTGCGCAGCGACCATGAGCCCCATATTCTCATGTCGATTTATGATTCGGATGATCAATCCGTCTCCCTTGATCCTATCATAAAAAAATTTAGAGCGATGCCAGAGGTCGCTTGGTCCGGCTCCCAGCGAGAGCTTCCTGACGCGCCATTTTTTCCTTTTGAAAACGATCTGGGAATTACGTTTCATACGGCAGCCGGGATGTTTCAGCAAATAAATATACCGCACAATCACACAGTAAGACGGCTTGTGCAGGAAACAGTGAAAAACTATAGCCCTAAACGTGTGCTGGACGTCTTTTGTGGATCCGGGAATTTATCTCTACCAATCGCTCGTCAGGTATTATCAGTGGACGGCGTAGAGTTCTCAAAACGCGCCATTAGCGCAGCCCAGCACAATGCTAGCATCGCTGGCATCACAAATGCGCAGTATTTTTCTGGGGACTCGGAGAAGTTTTTATGGCGAGCTGCGAAACAAGGGACCCAATATGATTTAGTGATCGCTGATCCGCCCAGAGAGGGCATGTATGCCTGCTTAATTCCTTTGATGAAGATTAAACCTAAAACGATTATCTATGTGTCCTGCGATCCGACGACACTGTCACGAGACCTTAGCTCTCTCTGCAAGCGCGATTATTCAGTTAAACGATTTATTGCGTTAGATTTCTTCCCCAACACGTATCACATCGAGAGCTTTGTCATACTTGAGCGAAACGAGCGGTGAACTATATGGAGCAGACGCTGGGACAATCTAAATGTGCGCGCTGCCAGAATCCATTCATCTGTCGTAGCGACGCCATAACTCTATGCCACTGTAGCGATATCCAGCTAACCCCGGCACAAAGACTCTATATAAGTGAGCGTTGGCAGGCTTGCCTGTGCGCGGACTGCCTTAGAGTCATGTCGGAGATCGCTTCCACCGAATTGCAAACATCTAAAATAATTAAATAAAGTAAGATTCTATTCATTTTCCTCTAAAATCCCAGGCAATCCTGCCGAACCCCTTCCAAGACGCCCCACAGGTCACCTGTGGGGACAGCGTCCCAAATGCGCGGTAGAAGGAGTTTAGTCATGTCCCAGATTACAATGCTGTCTCTAGACGAAAAAACGCTGACCAGCGATCTCGATCGCGCCGGATACCGCAAGATGGGTATTCATGTGAAATCCGCTACGTCTTATGAAGAAGCCGCCAAAACCTTGGAATCAATGCACATCGACATCATCGTTATGAATATGGACCACACAAAGGTGGATATCATCGACGTGGTGAAGAAAGTAAAAAGTGTCAGCGAGTGGAGCGAAATCCCAATTGTTCTCACAAGCGTACAATCTGCAGCCAAGATTAAACAGCTAGCTAAGAAATCTGGTGCTGATCTTTTTGTCGAACAACCACTTCCTCGAGATTACTTCATCGAAAAATTGAAGAATCTTCTGTCCCAACAAACAAGAGGTCAGCAGCGGGTTCAGGGATCCATCAGGGTGTCCTTTACATGGAAAGGAAAGAGTCACTCCTGTCAGGTTGGTGATATGAGCCTGACCGGCCTGCTACTGACGACAGAGCTTGAAATCCCCTCGGGAGAGATCGTTGATCTTCAGATTCAACTCGGCGCAAGCAGCAAGCCTGTAAAAGTTAAAGGTGAGGTCGTCCGCCAGATTCAAGCAAAAAACCACGGTGGTAAAATTGAGCACGGTGGTATTGGCGTCCGATTCAATCAGTTTCAAGGCGATGGCCAGCAAAGAATCGAGTCTTGGGTTGCAAGAACCAGTGACTCGACGAATAAAATGGCTTATTACCTTTAAGTCACTTATAGGACCCTAGTGCATGGCTAAAAAACCCAAGTCTCGCCTCGACGAGTCGCTCGTGAGGATCGGGCTGGCGGATGCCATTGAAACAGCTAAAGCACTCATTATGAGTGGTGACGTCGTCGTCGACGATCAGAGAGTTGATAAACCAGGAACACTCGTCTCTGAGGATGCAAAGATCAGACTTAAAGATGATGGTCGCTTCGTCAGTCGAGGTGGCGACAAGCTTTTGGCCGCTGTCGAAGATTTTAGTCTTTTAGACAGATTTAAAGACACCAGAGTCCTCGATGTTGGCGCAAGCACAGGTGGCTTTACAGATTGTGTGCTGAGCCTGGGTGCAGCCCATGTGACAGCCCTTGATGTCGGTACAGCGCAACTAGCCTGGAAGCTTCGTCAGGACCCGCGAGTCACATCAATTGAAAAAACGGACATAAAAAAATTTGTTCCAGACGCCGGATCATCGTTTGACTGGGTTGTTGCTGACTTAAGCTTTACGTCTTTGGCGAAAATGATTCCAGACATCGTACGGGCTGCGCCCCGTGCAAAGATGATACTTCTTATCAAGCCACAATTTGAACTGCCAAGAGATTTAATCCCGGAAGGCGGCGTGGTCACCAATGATAAACATCGTCAATTGGCAGTCAGCCTCGTTGAAGAGGCCTGCAAGAAAGAAGGGTGTGTGGTAGACGGTCTAAAAGAGGCCAGAGTGACTGGCCGTCAAGGGAATCGAGAAATCTTTATATTGCTACATCAAAATACGACTCTAAAGACTTAGGAGGCGTAAAGGTGAGCCTCGCTTCGAATACAGTAGTAGAAATGCGCTGCATCCAATGCATCCACCCAAATGGTATCCTTCCGATAATCGTAATGCGCATCAATATGACGCAGCTTGATAGCCTCTAGAATAATATCTTCATCCAGATTGTAAGCCTCACTCATAGCGTCAATACTTAATTTGTTACCGCGATAGTCATCAGGATTATGACCTAGTTCACGGAGTGCAAATTCAAAATCAGATTTCGAAACTTGTGGGGGCATAGCGGGGCCTCCTGCAGTGAGTTAAGCCATCTGGGCAGTGCATCTGCCCTAACTTGATTCTCACCTGCAAAGCCTTTAGGAGCAACGGGCAGAGAATTCCCGGCTGACTAATCACAGACACTCTTTGGCATAGCACTAATTCTAGGTACTTCCGCGAACTAGGCAAGCAATGCCTAGTCAATAAAATACTCGTTATTCAACATATCTGTCCCGTCATAGTGGGATCACTCGTCCTCATCTGATAAAATCAAAAGGCAGTACGTTGTCAGTGATGACAGTCACACAAAAAAAAGTGAGATAAAGTCAAAAGGTAGTCATGATCTTGGAATTTAAAAGGCAAGCAATCAAAACCATAGTGTGGACGTCTATCATCGCAGAAATTACTGCGTGCCAGATTGTCAGCCGAAACAACAACAAGACTCCACCGGAAATTGCCCAGGACCCTATCGTTGATTTAATAGAAAAAGTAATTAACCAAGAGTTCCTGCCAGCATTAACTGATGCTCGCCGAGCCCTGATGATTTTTGACATGATCAATATCGAAAAAAATCAAAGCAATGGACTTAGCGAGTCTGTCTTTGAACTAGAAAAGTCATTTCTTTCGACAGCCCAGGCAAGCACAAGCAAATCGAAAGCTACTGAAAATGAAGATTTCACCGAAGTATTTGTTCCTTTTCTGGTTGGCAAAAAAGAACGAACACTTGTTGGGCGACTAGCCAAAAACCGAAATGATAAAAATGGCTTTAATGACAGCTTTGGAATTACAAGCCATACCCTGGCGAAAATGTCTGACACCAGAGCGTTTATTAACCGAACCACAGAGGGCCCCTTAGGATCACACGAATCGTACTGGTTTTTTGACATGCCTGTCTTTAACTCCTTGTTGCAGGATCTTCGGGAAAGCACGTCTGACATTCTCGATCCACATTTAAGCCTGCAATTCACCACGTTCAATAAAACTTTGATGGTTACAGTTTGGTCAGAAAAGCCAAAAAAAGGTCCCTTTGAAATTACTTGGACCGCATTTGAAGGCGAATCAGACCTGACAAAAGATGGGCGTCTATCAATCTCATTACTGACAACCTGTAACGGCGTTGACAGATTTGTTGAATTTGAGCTTGACACAAAAAATATGCCCTCATCGATAACTGAAGCCGTCAACAAATCCATCCTGACTAAGGCAGATCCTAAATGCATAAAAAATTAGACTATGCCCCAGCAAAGAAATATTTTTTTATATTCGCAACCTTTTGTCTCATCTTTTTTGCGATTGGCTGTAAGTCTATAGACGACGAAGTCACCCTAGACGATCATCTGGCAAATTTAATGAATAATCGAGAGTACTCGGACGTGATCTCGACAATAGACAACCTGCCGGAAGCAAAAAGAGCAAGACCTGAATATCTTCTATATCGCGCCCAAGCATTTTGCGGCAAAGCTGGATTTGACTTTGTCGCGCTTACCAAGGTTGGGAATAAAGCCCTGAATTTCAGTGAGCTAGAGCGCTCATTCTCACGGATTTTGAAAACAGAGAGCTCTCCAAATGGAACCATCCAAGCGTCAAGTCTCAGCGCAGTGAGATCCTTGGTGTCGTTTGCAGGCTATATGAATATCGTGAGCGATTTTCCAAGCATCAAAGAAAATGGGCGCACGTTACTCATGGAAAGCCTTCTTACATTAAAGAAAATACCAGAAAAATCAGGTGAATATTATCGGAAATCACTGGCTCAGTCTTTTATTCTGCATTCGGTTTTAGCGTTGAACTCTGTTAAATCATCACTCCGACAGGATGCCGCAAGCAACGATGCTCTAGACATTTTTTGCTATATCGACGCCCAAAAATTCGCCTCTGAGATTCTATGGATTTTAGATCATATAAACGGCGCTCTTACGTCTGCCGAATTGATCAGGAAGATCTCCCCTGACTCTTCGCAGAAGCCAAGCAACCTAGAGGCCATCAGAATTAAAATCAAGCAATTGCAAAGCGATCCCGGAAATACTTCACCAAGCACCGTCTCGTCCACGATCCTTGCCGCTCAAGCAATACAATGCAAGTTATGAGAAAAAAATATAAATCAATCTTTCTTTGTACGATGTCAGCATTCTCACTTGCAGGGCGCGCAGGCGCACAGGAGTCTATCCCCGTAAGGCATATAGTTGGCATTCACGACACCCCCTCCAGCAACCTGACAAACGGAATTTGCCCCCAACTATATTCAACGACTGTTGGCGCCGTTTGTTCCATAAATGAATCAACAGCTCCAGGTAGTGCAAAAATAGAGATGGACGCCATTGGAAAATTCGACGAGAAAACCTACGACGACTTCCACAAATTAGAAACAAAACCAACTAGTGAATTAGTTCAAAAGTTTTTTTCATCAAAAAAATTCGACTCTGCATCCGGAATTGCCACAATTAGCAGCTACTTTAATCGTAGTCATATTTCATTCACGCCTATTCGACTAGTACAAGCCTACTACTTAACAAATCCGGTTTTCCCCGAAGTGCACTACATTCGGGCGATGGATAGCATCCTATCCTTACAACACACTTTCCAGACAGAACTCCAACCGTTAAGTCAGTCCTTCAGACCAGGCCAACTACTCCTAAGTATCAAGCCCTGGATCATCCAACGTAATCGCGACTATTTAGATGCAGACTTATCGGATATTCTCGCAGGAACAAAAACAAAAAAAAGCTCATCATCACTTCATCAAGATATCAATATAGCCATTCGATACTCTCCTGGGACTCCTTGGTTTCGCGGAATTTCTCTCTCGGCAAAAAATCTAAATGGATCACGCGCCTGCGCTGACTGTGATGATCATCTTCTAGATATTGACACGGAATTACGGCGCACCTTTCAGATCTCTGCCGACTTCGGGGGATCATTTCCCGTAGGCGCATTTATCCTTGGAGTCGGCGTCGAAAGTCAGTCGGAAGACGAGGCCAAAACACCCGCCAAGCTCAATGCGACTGCTGTCTACAAGCTTACATCATTTGGATTTTACTCTGCATTCAACGAGACAATTACAAAAGTTGGTTTTCTTTATCATGGCGACTTTTACAAAAGCGGAATTATTTATACAAATGAAAAGCAAGTCAATACACTGCGCTTTGAGAGGAAAAATGAGACATTTCTTGTTGTTGGTTGTTCTCTGTAGCCTGATTTTTGATCGGCCTGCATGGGCCATCACAGAACCTGTCAGGCCTACAGAAAAAAAAGAAAAAATTGATCTATGGAGCACTCCCTATAATGAGGCGCTTCGCATTGAACGCCGCGCCTTTAATCAAAGAAGCAGTCTTGAGAAAATTGTGGGCGGGACTCTAGCTTTCGCACTTGGAACGTACGGATACTATAATGACGACAACCAGCAAATAGCAGGAAAACTTATCTATTCCGCAACCCAGAGCGGTGGAATTCTAGCGCTTTCTGACGGAATTATCGGACTCAGTTCTTCGAGCACAGTCATCGCCTTGGACAATGCATTTCAAAAAAAAGGAGAGCTGACGTATTCCGACTACAAGCGAATCGTCGTTCAATCTCGCCAAGCCTCAGAATTAGGGGAAATTAGAAAGACAGCAATTTCAACTGGACTTCTCGCGATTCTATATGGGTACAACACCTACAAAGAGGGCTCCGGGAATCAAGTTCTGAGAAACACTTTTGGGTTTCTTGCATTTAATTTCACGCTATTCTCAGGGGTCAGCTTTTACAGATGGATTAATTTTGAGGAAATCGCTCCCACGCAGCCGAAAATTCAAATCGGAGCTTCGATTAACTCAGGTTCATCAGTCTCTATTAAGTATGACTTCTGATCCCCGGTGAGCCATTATCAAAATTTTGGTTATCTAGATCAGGGTTTTACTTCAGTTACAACCAATAATCTTTCGACCACTCTTGTCCACCGAAGGCCACGTCGAAAAATGCGATCCTCGCGTCACCAATGGGGCCTGCCAGCTATCAAGCGCAATGTCTGATTGCTCCTGAGCAGCAAATTTATTCCAATCCGTACACCAGACTCCGTTGGCATCTCTTAACGCGGAGGAGTAAGAACTTGATTCAGCATCGAGACTATAAATCCTGTCGTAGTCAGCTTCTGGCATACCAAGCAATTCGGCGAGACCGAAACGAGGTCGACCCTCAAACGGTCTGCCTTTCGTTATAAATGAGGTTTCACCCGTCCGACGAGTGAGATAAATGATCTCCTTGCAGCCTGCGAAACGAAGCACCTGCACTGGATGAAGGTCGGCCCACCCGCCAAGAGAGACAGCACCGGCTGCGGATTCATCGGGACCGAATTCAACAACTTTACCCAATGACGGCTCACGCGGTGATTTTTCCAATATCTCACGCCATGTTTTCGGATACCCTAACCCAACCGCCTTCTGCGCCTTAGCATCTGTCGACGAATTACGCCACGAGTGAATCAAATTAGACGGTAATCCCAAACTGGTCCAATATCCAAATTTGACTGTCTCAAAGTTTACTGCGAGCTTTCGATCAAGTCCGGATTGGTACCGCTGATCGTAGCTTTTCAGTGCATTAACTCCATCTGTGTCCTGAACGACCGAGGTGATCATGATACTAGCCATCCCAAGTCCCGGTGGCTCCTTCAGACGGGAGCTTTCACGCTTTTGATACACCGAACGCCAA
>JBIIGV010000116.1:0-8543 GCA_044236265.1 Oligoflexales bacterium | reverse complement strand
CTAGCTGATCACGGTCCAACGGGTTAATGAGGATCGCGGCCTGACCCACCACCTCTGGAATGCTACTTGTGCAACTTGTAACGACCGGCGCTCCTGAGGCCATGGCTTCAAGTGGCGGCAGACCAAAACCTTCGTAAAGACTTGGATAAGCCACAAGCCTGGCATGCCGGTAATACTGACTTAACTCAGAGTCAGTGACAAAGCCTTTGAAAATAACATCGTCCCTAAACTCGCGCGCCTTCAATTGTACCGATGCAAAAAGCGGACTTTCTCCACCAATCAAAACAAGTTTGGTTTTAATTGATGGGTAATCGTGACGGAGTTTTTCGTAGGCCTCGATCAGAACTTTGATGTTTTTGCGAGGTTCAAGTGAGCCCACATACAAAATGTAATCACCGCCATAATCGATGGTGCTTGACTGATCCGTTGACGGAGGCAAAGAAAACGTATCGTCAACAGCCCAGTAAACCAAACTGACTTTTTCTGCCGGCAAACCAAAATACTGGAGCAGGTCGTTTTTAGAGTTGTTGCTGTTGGTAATGACTTTAGTGGCCCGCTGAGCAAGCTGCGGGATAATCAAATTGTAAACCGTACGAAACGCAAAACTATACCACTGCGGATTTACGACAAAGCACAAGTCATGAATGTGAATAATCGATTTACCTGAGTAAAATAGCGGTGCCACGTTGGCAGGAGAATGCAGCACATCGATTTTGTATTTTTTGGCCAAACGTGGCAGGCGAACCTGCTCCCAGATGTGATTTCTAAAACTTTCCATCGGCCGCAAATTATCGCCGACCACAGTGACATTGGGATAGTTCCACTCAGGAGCACCAATTTGCTCTTTACCGGTAAAAATCACGTATTCGTTTTCGCGATCAATCTCGATCAGAGTCTTTACTAGGTTGTAAGCAGCACGCTGCACCCCGGTTCTTTTCGCCACGAGAAAGCGCCCGTTGATCCCCACTCTCATGATGAAACGCCTCCCGTGGCACCAAACGTGCTGGCTACGGGTCGAGGCCCTGTTCCAAGGCAGCTTCGATACAACGTCAAGGTTTGGTCAGTCATGGCATCCCATGAGAATTTTTTTCGGTGCTCGGCAATCCCCTGACGAGACCGTTCTAATAATTTTGCATCACTCACACCGCGCTCCAGAGCACGTGCAATATCCATGTAGTCGTAAGGATCAGCAAAAATCGCGTAATCACCCACCACCTCCGGCAATGACGAAGAGCGCGCAACCACAACCGGTGCACCACAGCTCAGAGCTTCAAGTGGCGGCAAACCAAAACCCTCGTAAGTAGACGGATAGACGAAAAGCTTGGTCATCGAGTAGACGGCTGGAAGATGCTCTTCAGCAATAAACTTCGAGAAGTAAATAAGATGTTTCTTATTAAATGATTCCGCCAAACGCAGGAGCGCAACATCGATTGGGGTTGCTAACACCAACGGAATCTCAAGGTTCGACTGACAGTAGGCGCGGACCAGCTGCTGGACGTTTTTATGGGGCTTGTTGTTGGAGACACACAGTATGAACTCGTCAGGAAGCTCATAGATCTCGCGCACGTATGACAAAACCTCAGGGTCGGCAACGGGCTGATACAGATCACTCACGCCGTTATAGGTGACAAAGATCTTTTCTGGATCCAAAGAGAGCGTGCGAACAATTTCTTGTTTAGAGAACTGGCTGACCGTCAAAATATAGGTCGAGCGAGCAATACAGCTTTTAACAAAGACTCGGTAGTAGACCTGGTGAAACGGCGTATAAAAGTGAGGTAACACCAAGTGGTTAAGATCGTGAATGGTCATAATCATTTTGCACGGAGAGAGCAGGGGAGCCACGAAGGACGGGGCGTGAAACAAATCGATCTTGTGCTCGCGCAGACGTCTTGGAATTTCAATCTGCTCTCGAAAACTAATCCAGCCCGCATCCACATCAACAAAATGGATGAACTCCGGCCAGTATAAAGACTTTAGCGGGCTATCGCGGTTCACGAGTACGTAAAAATCAAAATGCTTTTCACGCGACGCCACGCCACGAATCAATTCGTACACGTATCGTGCAATGCCGTGCATGCTGCCCGGCTTGATCATTCTGGCATCAATCGCAACCCGCATATCCCGTGGATCCCATTCAAAAAATGGCCCCCATTCTCTATCTGTAGCCTTGCCATGTCTACTTTATAAGAAAATGCGACACAATCCACTGAAATAAATAATATTTTTATAAGTTAGGACGAAAGAAGGGGGGCTCAAAAGCCCAAAATCTAATGTCAACGATTACCTTTGGCAACTGAACGTAGGATTTAATGGTACAGGCTTTCCTGAAAACAACTCGTCTGCCGACATACCGGCACCATCCATTATCATTTGACACAACGGGTCACCAGAACCACACATGCCCACAACCCAGGTATCCTGCGTCACACCTGTACAAAGAGATTGTCCGTCTTTAATGCCAGTCACCGCATGATACGATGTTCCCCCTAGTCCGACTGGCTTTAATTGTGGGGCCATGTACCGCTTACCCTCAAGAGATTCCTGAGCCACCCCTAACTCGGACCACAACTGCGAATAAACGTTGTTTTCCGCGTGAAATGAGGATTGAAGCGTATTTACCTGGCGAAGCATGTTGGATGCCTCAACACGCCGAGACTTCGCTACAAAAATCTCCATCTTAGGCGCTGCGACGGAGTACAAGATTCCGATAATACCCACTACGAGCATCAGCTCGATAAGGTTAAACCCCGATTGCCTGTTTACCGGTACGATATAAAATCTCCTGGAGCCAAAATTTTACACCCCAAGTTTTATGATCTTAAAATTAGAAAACTAGACCGAAATCAACAGTAATGTCGGGCTGCGTCATCATACGATGCTTCATGCTGCGACGCTCAACAGGATTTAGGTCGGAATATTGGAGCTTTAGTTTTTCCTGCTCCGCCTCTGACACGTTAACGTCAGTCACCTGAGAATTCATGTGACGAATACCGACATGGGCGCCAAAAGCCAATGGCCAATCACTGCCAACATAACGGTAACCGAGTCGCATATGCCCCGTTGCGCCTTTGCCTTCCACTTTATGGTGAAGATATCCCTTCTCGTCAACAAACGCTAAACGAAATGACTCTTTGTCTGTCACTTGCTTTTTCCAATCAGCTTGCCAACGTCTATAGCCAGCGCCGAGCGACCAGAAAAAGCCGGCCATGTTCGCCTCATCACTATAGCGGCTCATTAGTATGGATGCCTGCATCCCATTGACCTGAAGAGAGTTACCTGTCAGAAGTATTTCCTCATCGGATAGTTCTTCAACAGCAGAAATAACTCCAGCCTCCAGTGCAAGACCAACACTTCGGTCGGCGTTATATTCTGCATGAATGCGCAGCTGAGGACGTTCAGCGATCAACGGCAAACTAAAGAGCCAATCGCGGCCGCCTTTCGAGGAACTCGGAGAAGGGATTTTTTTCGCGGAGGCTCCCATGGCCGTCTGCGACGCCAGAACAAGCCCCATCCCTAGTAATGTGATGGCAATTTTGCATACTTTCATGGCGATAATCCTTTCAATGAAAAAGTCCGATCAACAAGCTGGGGCCTAAAAAATGACGGCAATCCACTCCATTACATTGTATACTGATGGGACCCCAGTTTGCCGATGGTCAAATTATTCCCGAGCAATTAGCAATACTGGGCAAAGTTTTCCCACTGATCACGCAAAGGCAAGGTCATGCTAGTCATAGCCCATCGTGGCAATAACAAAGAGGCTTTTGAGAATAGTTTTGATGCATACGAAAAGAGCGTTGCCTGTGGCGCGCACCGCATCGAGTTGGATGTGGTTCTCAGTCGTGATGGCCACGCCGTCATTAACCACGACGACCATCTCATGCACACCACTGGAAAAGATATTTATTGCTCAAATACTGATCGCGCCGACATTGAAAAACTAAACCTTCGAAATGGACAGAAGATTCCTTTCCTTGAGCAGGTCGTAGAGCGGTTGCTTCCACGTATTGAACTTAACATTGAAATAAAAGGCAACAATCCCGAGTCTGCTAAGGTTGTTCGTAAGATTATTGGACAGCATCCTTTGCGAGACAAAATTATCGTCTCATGCTTCTCTCCAGAGCCACTCCTTTACATGCGAGACTATTGCCCGGATATCAAACGCGCTTGCCTCACGGGAGATGACACGGTCCCTTGGCCATACTTTTCTCACATGGCTGTGCTGAATTTTATGCAAATGACAGGCTCCAGCATTGTTCACCCGAGGATGGAACTCATGTCTGAACAATTCATGGAGCAGTGCACGTACCGCGGTTGGCAGGTTTTCACCTGGGCGTCAATGATTGGCGAGGATACTGCGAGAGAAGCCTCCTGGACACTGCTAAAATCCTTAGGCGTTCATGGTCACTGTACGAATTACCCAAGCGAGCTCGGTAGGTGGCTAAAGCAGGAAGAGCAGCTTAACCAACGCTTAGAGCATCTATTACAGATAGGCAGTCTGACCGGAGATAACCATGCATATTGAAACCATCCGGGACAAGTCAAACACTCTTGATTTGCGCTTTGCACGCGATAAAAATTCTGATCGCGCATCCAGGTATCTCGTCATGGTAAATGGACGTTCTGAGTGGCTTGAGAAATATCAGAACTTACCCACTGACCTTCGCGTCGGACATGACACAGGCTTTATTTCCTATGATCACCGCGGTCAGGGCGCATCGGGTGGCGCGCGCGCCTGGATTGACAACTACGATACGTACGCGTCAGATATGGCGATTGTAATTAACAAGGCCACGGACGGTAAACCGTTCAATCTTGTCTGCCACAGTATGGGATCTCTGGTTGGCCTGGTCGCCACGATGAGAGGGCTTATCAAGCCGCGCTGTATTGTTTTGTCATCTCCCCTGATGGGCCTTCCCAACTTCCCATTTCCCGCACCAGTCTCTTACCGTATTTCAAAATTTTTGACTCAATGCTCAATGGGTTTTATTAACAGCGGAGGCGGAAGATACTGGAAAGACGATTTCGAATCCAACCTTCTGACACGATCTGTTGACCGCTACAATATGATTCAAAATTCTCCTTACCCGATCCCAAGCCCGACCTTTGAGTGGGTGAAGGCAAGCTTTGAGGCAACTCAATTCATTACACGCACCGAAAATATTCAAAGCCTGAACGTCCCCATCCTGGTACTTTGCGGAACTCAAGAACACGTCGTCGACTCTTCTGCAATTCAGCGCTGGGTTGCTACCGCATCCCAGCATTCAAAGAGCATCGTCGAATTCCACTGGATTCATGATGGCCTGCACGAACTTCTAAACGAGCGCAAAGCCATCTACGATCAAGTCTTAAATCTGATTCGAGCTTGGTTTGATAAGCAGGGATTTCCCGTCTGAAAAAATCAGACTAAGCCTCGTCCCACTCAATGGTCACATCAAAATGACCATGATGACTTAGTACGTGGCGTAAATCTGATTTAATCCTCTCTCGAGAGGCGGAGTCTCCAGAAACGTCCAAAGTAGCATGAATTGAAGCCACATGGTGAGCACCATCCAAGGACCAGATCCGCAGCGTGTTAAGCCGCTTGATACCGATAACTTTAGATAGCTCGTCTTTTAAAGCCTCAAGTTTGATGTTTGGCGCAGCTTGAAGAAATAACTGAGAACTCGCCCAAAAGTTTCTACTAGCACCCGTAATTACAATTCCTGCGATTACAAGACTCAGCACTGGATCAATCCAAGGAGCGTGCACAAAGCGCATTACAAGACTACCGATCAGCACAGCAATCCAGCCCAGCAGATCTTCGATCATATGCCATGACAATGCCTTCTCGTTTTGGGTGTGGCCATGACCCATTTTCCAGGCAGCCACACCATTAACCACAACTCCTAACACGGCCAAAACAAGCATTCCGTTTAGCTCAGGCGTCACCGGGTTCAAAAGTCGCTCAATCGACGTTGCGCAGATATAAATCGAACCACCCAGCAGAACCAGACTCGTCGCCAAAGACGACAATAGAGAAAGTCTTTTATAGCCGAACGTAAAACGTCCTTTTGCCTGGGCTGACGACCACACCTGAAGGCCCAGAGCAGCCGCCAAAAGCAGCGAATCTCCAAAGTCATGAATCGCATCCGCCTGGATCGCTACACTTTGCGTCCAAATACCCCCAACCAATTCGATGACAGCGAATGCAAAATTAAGAGCGAAAGCAAACGCAATACGCCGACTCGAGTCGTGCGTATGACTCGAGTGATGGTGACCGTGCATGTGTGAGTGCGAGTGATCGTGACTATGCATCAGTTTTTTCTACATGCCAGACTGGTAGGCAGACAATGTTAATTGGCTTACGGTTATTCCGACTTGTGCAAATAAATCGACTGAGTCGCGCTTGCGATAGTCCTGAGCGTAAACGACTCGGCGGACGTTTCCTAAGTTGATAAGACGCTTGGCACACATAGCGCACGGAAGGTGCGTGACAAACACGACCTTTTCAGTGCTTCTGGGACTGTCACAGTTGATAACTGCATTTTCCTCACTGTGCAGGCATCCGCAATTACCAACTTCGTCCCGGTCACAGCCGTTGTGGAGCCCACTGGCATTACCGTTATAGCCGACAGCCAACACCTTTCTAAAATCCGTACTTGTGATAACTGTTCCGACTTTAAGTCGTTTGCAAGTTGAACGCTCGGCAAGCGTGATTGCCAAGCGCATGTAAATCTCTTCAAATGATGGACGATCTGACACAGGTCACCTCGAGGAAAGACTCATCTCAATTAAGCGATCGGGCCCGAGAGCAATACCAAAACCTGAGGACCATTTGGACTTTAAAGGCTCTGGAATTGACCAGGTAACTCCATTTTTTATGACTTCATTACCTATAAACCAATGAATAACATCGACAGCCGAAGAGGACAATGCAGATTGATAGGTACCAGCACCACCCTCAATTAAAAGGCTTCTAAGGCCCATAGTCCACAGATGCTTTTTTATAGCTCCAAAATCAAAGAGACCATTTTTATCTGCTGGTAGCGTCAAATTATATAGCCCGTTCTCCGACTGGAACGCGGCCTCCGCCGACCCAGAACTAACAATCATCGTCTTTGATGGCTCAGATGTAAGAAGCTTGTAGGAATTTTGTTCCTGTTTAATTTTGTTTTGTGGATCCAGCACGATACGCAGAGGTGTTCGACCAGTTATTTTGGGATGTCGGACATTCAATGTGGGATCATCAAGACGAAGCGTCTCAACGCCAATTAAAATAGCATCGTACTCCAAGCGAAGAAAGTGACCAAAATGTCGGGCACGTTCTCCTGTGATCCACAAGCGGCTCGTCTTATCTCCTGCTATGATCCCCTGAGGAGTACTTGCCACTTTCAAGGCGGTAAATACGCGCTGGTGTCTTTGGTTATAGAGAAAAACACGCGCAAGCCACTCACAGCGAGATGTCCAACGATGAGCAAGTTCGACAGTCTTGCCTGCATCTTGCAAAATTTTATGCCCGGCACCATCCACCACTGGATTCGGATCACGAACTGCATACACGATTCGCCTAAATCCCAAGCCGGCCAAAGTGCTGGCACAAGCTGGCGTGCGACCTACGTGCGCGCAAGGCTCTAACGTTACAAAAATAGTTGCGCCGTCCAAAGTCCCACGATCAATCGCTGCCTGAGTGGCATTAACTTCTGCATGCGGACCACCAAGCTGCAGATGCGCCCCGGAGGATAGAAAACGTCCCCGTTCATCGACAATCACCGCACCCACCAAAGGGTTTGGAGACACTCGACCAACGCCCTGCAAAGCCTTGGCCGCAGCTAGAAACATTGCTGCATCATCACTTAATAACGTTCCTGGCTTAGGTTCAGCTAAAGACGTGCAAAGATCATCTCGCGCCGAAGAGTCCCAAAGATCAAACCAGTAAGAACCGGTTTTCGACCAATCTGGACTGACAACAGGAGAGGACGTCATCAAAATTCTCCACGAAGCTCCAAGTAAGGAATCGGAGGAATACCTTTAAAATACTCTTCTTTGGTGAAGTCGTAGTTATTGCGTACGCCATATGCCTGGCGCTTAAACCAAAAATACTCAAGACCCCAACGAATTGTAGATTTCCAGGTATCAAATAAGATGTCATGACCGCTATATACAGACACCTCGTTGTAGTCAGGAAGTCTTGCTGCATTTGCTTTATTTGTTGCTCTAGGCTGATATTTATCAAGATTCGAATTATAAACAGCTTCGCCCAGCTTACTGGTGTAAGTGTTACCCGTGTGATAACCGAGTCGACCACCGACATCCCATCCAGCTGATACACGGTAACTTCCTGCGAGGTTTACGACATGGGTCTGATCATTTTCGCCTAAATACCAATCAGACTGATCATTAAGGCGTTCGCGGGTCCTGGACCAAGTGTAAGCGAACCAACCAAACCAACGCTCAGTAAGGGCGCGACGCACAAATGTTTCAAATCCATAACTTTCGAGGCTGCCATCGTTATTATAGTTTTTCACAGGATCGTTACGAATAACTTTGCGCACGTCTTTCAT
>JBIIGV010000030.1:0-28364 GCA_044236265.1 Oligoflexales bacterium | reverse complement strand
AAGGTCGTGCCACTAATGACCGAGCAGTTTAAAAATCTGTTGAAGTAATGAAACGCAAAAAAGCCCCCGGAGATATCCTCTCCGGGGGCTTTTTTTCATGCTCAGTTAATTGTTCATAAAGTAGGAACGAGTCATTGCGGGTCTACCATCACGGTTTAGATAAATATCGTGAACCATCTTGGCTTGAGTGTCTTTTATGCGAACATGGTGTGGAAACCGCTCTCTCTCATCTGCCAACAACGTGGGATCAAGGGATAGAAATTTAAGCTTGAACGAACGCTTTGTTGGTTGAAACAAAGACATAGGATTTTCAACAGTAAGATCCACCACAGCCTCATAACCTGGAGCAAACGAATAAGAGATTAAATCACCGTATTCGAGAGCAGCCACAGCGCATCGACTGATGTGCTCCTCACCTGGCACTGTAACTTTAATTTTAATCGACTGACCGTTGACGGCAGTTGTCGCCTGAATCTGCCTAGGAAGCTTTAATTTATCTTCAGCAGTACAGGGAATTGAGGCTAATGCCTGCCCTGATTGTAAAAAAATCACTAAAACAGCGCACCGACTGATAAACCACTTATACATAACCAATCTCCACAAACTTGAAGTTAAATTTTAAAGAAGCGCACTTGCTCTTCGCTCGCCCGAGTAGCAATATCCAGAACATTGTAAAATTCGATAAAAAGTCGCTAATCATTCGCTTTCTAAAAACTTTTAAGCCCATGAAAGTATTATTATTTTATTAATCAATCCTCCGTAGCCCCTTTCACGCACCTCTCTCTGCGTCCTATCGACCCCGTCGCTCAGCCCGCCCACTCCATAGCATTTTTGGATGTTTTGAATTTAAAAAATCTATTTTTCATTTCAGTCAAAGACACTAGACTCCCCGCCACTGACCGCAATGAAAGGATGGTTTACCTTATGAAAAAAATTTATTTAGCTCAGTTTGTCATTTCAGCTGGGATGATTGTAGGCACGCCCTCCCTCGCTGGTGTTTACACGTACGAGGTTCGATCGATTGACACGGACCTTGGAGAAGAGTCATGCCGCGCGATGATTTCCGACGCGGCAGCTAAGTTTCAGGCGGGTGCCGGCGTAAGTCTTATTAGCTCAGGATGCGAAAAAGACGGTGTCCTCGGGAGTCTGACGGGAACTATTGCTTACTCAGCAACAGAGCGCGTTATGCCTTGGTCCACTATGAGCACAACATACGGGGAAGAAATCGACTTCTACGTTTCAAGGCAACAGTGCGAAGATGCACTTGTGATTGAAGTAGAGTTTTTCAACAAACTCACGAATTTGACCCCATTTATTAGCTTTTGTCATAAAACATCTGAAATTGGTCCGCCGCGCTACAGAACTCGTATCGATGCGCTTGGATCTACAGATATTCGTCGTTATGAAAGCTCTGCCGTCACCTACTATCCCCTTCAGGATGCAAATGCAGCAGTTACGACCCTTCATCAACAAGCTACAGATCTTAATCTCAGACCCGTCGCTTGGTATCAGGGCCCAGTGAGGTCCCAAAGAGGCTTAAGTGTTGCTTATTATGCTGTGGCAAACGAGTCACCATTCAGACTTTTAAGTAAGAGCTTGCGATACTACTCAACACTCCAAGACTGCGAAGCAGCTAGGACTTCTTTTGAACAGACAAAAATTACAGAGTGGGTTGGAGTTACTGCATGTTCAGTTGCACACCCTACGGTTGGCTTTCAACTCAATATTCTTTTCTGGGATCGCTCGTTGGGCGCAGACTTAATCCTGAGATCGACGTTACTTCCCGGGTCCCATACATCGCTCGCAGAGTGTCGCACGGCAGCAACAGAACTCTCATCAAGACTTGCCCAGTCGGGAGAGAAGGTCGTTGGCATTGCCTGTGGACGCGATGATAGCGCTCAAAGCCCCATCAAGATGGAGCTGATCACAAAGTCCCGTTAGGACGTCTGATTTTTCTTGTGATGACTGATTGAATAGAAGCACCAGGCGATAACTTTTAAAATTGTCGCCTGGTGTTTTAACTTTAGGACTGTCAGGGAACTTATGAGGTCGCTTAAGCTTGTTTAAATTTTTTTCTCGACTTTTTCTCGGCAAGAAAACTGTGACTTGACCGCAGTCACCCGCAGGGACTTCAGATCAATTGCAGACAATTGACCTCCGTAAACTGCCCCCGTGTCAATTTGGATGGTGCCGGCCTGTTTTTCACGAATAACTCTGACCAGCGGTGTATGACCTGAAATATGTCGTCCACCCTCAACCACCATTGCTTGCGGATACTCACGCTCCCAAAGACAGCGAACGACTGCGGCATGTAGCTCACGCTCATCCACCGGCTGCCCATGATCCTTTGCTTCAAGCAAAGCAAGATCTCCGACGCCCATCAAAGCGTGACTGATCAAAACATTCGGTCCGCGAAAAACCAGCGGCGCTTCAAAAAGAAGTTTGAGATGAGACGATGGCACTCTATCCCAAGAATCCAGATCATCGATATTTGCACCGTAGCTCTCAAACACTGACCGGCCACCGTTTTGGCGCCAAGCTGCGATATTCGTCATCTGCGCTCGAAAAAGCTTGAATAGGCTCTCGTGATACCAGGACAGTTCAACCGATGCCGCGGTTAAAAGATCACGTCTGAGACCTGCAAATGCCAATAGAAAAAATGTTTCATGATTACCTAAGATCACGTCATGAGTGCCCGCAGCTTTACCATTTACAAAGTGCTCGATGACCTCTTTGGTGTCTGGACCGCGATCACACAAATCACCAAGTGACAGAAACCTGACTGTCTCGATTTTAGAACGGGCAGCCAGCATTCTAATCCGCTTTTCGAGAGCCAGAAGCTCCTGATAGCAACCGTGAATGTCCCCGATCACGTAGGTGCGAGTTCCCGGGTTCATTTTAATATCAACAACCGATTGCCTCATACTCCATTCCAAATGACATTTATCTGAAGACGTCTTTAAATGACTGGCTTTTTGAAACCTCTGCCCGATCTCCGGCAGCTACAAGTCGACCATCCTCAAGCAAAAGAAGTTCATCACAGGCATCAACCGCTGACTGCCGATGAGCAATCATCAGCACCACAGCCCCATTTTTTGCCAAATCTCGAACAAAATCGAGCACGACACTTTCCAACTCTGGATCTAGCGCACTCGTTCCCTCATCGACTAGTACAAATGGAGCATGATGATACACAAGGCGAGAGAGCTGCAGTCGCTGCAGTTGACCGCCCGAAAGCTGGACCCCACCAGGGCCGACGACCGTCTGAAGGCCCTGCGAAATCCTATCGTGATCCACAGCGAAATGGGCAACATCAAGGGCTCGTTGAGCTCGTTTGACATCATGCGTTAATAGAGGATAGGAGACTATCTCACCCAACGTCGCAGAAATCACGGGTAACGCTTGAGGCAAATAAGCCACGTCCAACGTGCGATCCTTAAAGTGTGCCGAGATCGCTCCTTCAATAGCACCCTCCACTGGAGGCCTTAATCCTAAAATTGCATTAAACACGCTACTCTTGCCGGCACCAGACCGGCCAACGAGACAATAGACTCGTCCTGATTCAAATTTATAGCTGAATTGATGCAAGGCCGTCGTCTTGCCATAGGTTAGAGATACGTTTTTAAGTTTTAAAAATGATTTATCAGACGTTTCCTTAAAAACGATATGCGAAGAGTTGGTCTGACCTGCGACTCGAAATGCGTGCTCTGCAGTGAAAATTCTCTCTGCTGCAGCCATTCCCTCACGATTGCTATTAAAGTAGCGCCCCATCTTGGCCGCAGATTGCCCCAGTAAAGCCAAACTAGAGAAAAAAGACATGGCCACAGATCCAGAGAGCTGATTGTTAGCAATATCTGAGAAAGCAATTGCAAGTACAACAGCCATTCCCGCAACACCCAAAAACTCAATGAGCGGTGACGTCCTTGCCTTTAATCGTGCTGCTCTGAGAAATCTTTCAAATAAGTCCTGACTAAGTAAGCGCATCGCACTCACCTCGGATTTTTCAGTCTGAAACTGCTTGATAGTCTCGATTCCAAGCAGGCGCTGCTGGATCCATTCTCCCAACAGGGAGTTATCAGCCAAGGCAGCTGACGCGCGTTTACGTAACTTTTTTCCTAGTCGACTCAAAAGAATCACAACCGGTGCCAAACAGAAAAAAAAGATAAAAAATAATTTCGGAGATAATACACACAGAGACGTCGCCAGAAAAACAACTTGGAACCCTTCGCGGGGCAATCCGCCAAAAAAATGCACTACATAATCGCGGCAAGTGCGGATGTCTTGTGACATAAGACCTCCGAGCTGCATCTCACAATTTTTAATATGCCCGTCATCGCGTTGCCCAGAACTCACATTCACAAAAGATTCCACCAAGTTTTGACGCCAGCCATAAGCTAGAAGCTCTCCCAGTTTTTCCCAGGTGTACCATTGCCAAAACGTCAAAAACGATTTCACAGTTGCGATAGTTAAAAGTGCAAACGGCAACCAAAAGTAAACAGAGGAGGCAGATACCCCAGGGCTTGCTGAATAAGCCGTAATAGACGAACCCCATGCGGGTCCAAACAGATCGCTCCACGTCAAGTATTGAAGCTCAGGGGACAGCAGCAGTTTCAACGCAGGTCCAATTAAAACACCAAGGGTTGCTGCCAAAAGGCCGAGAGTCAGGGCCGCAATATTTGCCGCATAAACGCGAAGGCGCCAAGGTCGCAAAGACTTAGCGATCTGCTGACGAGCGGAAAGTCTAGAGTTTTCAGAATCAATGGATTTAATCTGCAATGAGTCACCGCACTTTCAAGTGACTGCGGCGTGAATCAATGTGGTGCGAAGAGGGGGACTTGAACCCCCAAGCCTCTCAGCACTGGCTTCTGAGACCAGCGTGTCTACCAATTCCACCATCTTCGCGAACCTGGAGACCGGCAACATTAGCGTACGTCGGAGATGTTTTCTATAATTTTTGTCACGAGACCATATTCAAGGGCTTCACCGGCATTCATCCAGTAATCGCGAGTGGTATCCTTCTCAACTTTGTTAAGAGGCTGCCCACACTCTTTCGATAGTAACTCATTGATTTTCTGACGAGTTTTAAGGATTTCTCGAGCGTGAATTTCGATATCCGATGCCTGTCCGTAAATCTGTCCAGGTATCAATGGCTGATGGATCAAAAATTTACAGTTAGGCATCGAAAATCGATGCTGCTTTTTTGCCGCGATATTAATGATCGTTGCAATAGATGCGCAAAGTCCGGTGTTAATAATACGAACGTCCGATGACAGGAAACGAATTGTATCGTAGATGGCAAAACCACTGTTTACCTCTCCGCCTGGACTATTCAAAAATAAATTTATCGGAGTATTTGGCTTCTCCAACTCAAGGGCTAGTAGCTGATTGATGACGCGCTTCGCGACTGCTGAATTTATGCCTTCACTGACGAAAATCGTCCGCTTATCAAGCAACCGCTGCTCGGTCAGATGCTGGGTCATCTGATCTAGGCCAATTTGGTTCACTACATCTACCGCTATCGTTTTGTTTTCCATGTCTAGTCCTCCTCAAGACTCCCAGCATCAAATGCCGGTTTAAATACTAACAAACAAGCCTCAAAACGTCCATGTGACGTTTTTTGACACAATCAAATTTCCTCCCAGCTATCATCATCTTGATTTGCTGTGGTCGGTTTGAGCAATGGCAGCTCAAGAACAAAGCGGGTTAGCTCGCTCGTATCATCGAAGTACAAATCTCCGCCGTGCTCACGAGCGATTTGACGGGAGGCAAAAAGGCCAACCCCGGTTCTAAGACCGCCTTTTTTTGTTGAAAAATCGGGCTCAAACAGCCTCATCCTTGTCTCAGCTGGAATCGGTCGTCCAGCATTGGTTACCGCAATATAAATCCACTCTTCATCACAAATGATGGCCAGCTTAACCAGGCAGCCAGGGCCACCTTTTACAGCCTCACACGCGTTTATGAGCAAATTTGTAAGCACTTGGCCGATACGTAAACGTTGCATAGGAACCGTCAACACCTGCTGAGGACGTTCTACTTCCACGGAAACGCCGATATTTTTTGCAAAGTGCTGAACAATGTCTGACACCTCAGCGAGGAGATCGTTCAAACTTACGTGATCGTTCTTTTCTTGCGCTCCATCGCGGGCTAATCCATCAATGACATCGACAATACTTTGAACCCTATGACTCATCATAGAAATACGCTGAGCCTGATGACGCACCGGATCTTTAATAAAACTCAGATCCTGTGTCGTATTCTCCTTAGCGAGTAATTTCAGTTCTTCGGACGCATTCTGTATGACTCCAAGTGAACCGGTTGCGTCATAAATCATGTCAGCAGCGATTTTACCGACAATTTCAAAACGGGCGCTTTGGCTGATCGCTTCGGCATTTTGCGACTCCATGCTTGAACTGCGCCCGGTATGAGGGGCCTTCTGTCCGGAGATCACATAGCCCAAAGTCCTTTGCTCCGCATGATCCCTGACTAAGTCGACACGACATTGGACGAACGTTGTCGCACCGGTGTCAGGACGCATAACCTCAAGAAAACCATGCCAAGGTCGGCCAGACATGGAAATCATGGTTGAAACTTGGGTAAACCTCACTGCGCTTTCGTGAGTGAGGATGTCTGATATCTGAGTTTTTCTACCAAAAATCTGAGCCCCGGTTATCTCTGCCATGCCATGGTTCAAGTACGAGATCTGTCCATCAAGACCGATGCAGACCAGCAAAGGCGCTGATGAATCGAGCAATGAAAGTAGCAAGTTGCTTCCGATCAGAGGAGGGTTGGTGTCAACATCGAGCGAGGACGTCAGAAGAATCTGCAGGTGTCCGGACTGCCCATCGCGAGCATGAATAGTCAATCGCATCTTTGGCGTGCGTACCGTATTCGGCAATATGCAGTTGGGCATAGGCGTTCCAGTGATCAAACCTCTTAGTAAATCCACTCCTTTTGGCACACTCAGATCCATCAACTGCTTGCGTATGTGAATCGTTGCTGCGTGCAGAGTTTTTCTATCTATCGATTGTAAAAACGTTGGAGTGGCGTCGATAACCACGCATCGGGAGAAAACACTTTTCAGACGCTGCGCCACAGCCATATGCTCGGACTCATCCATCCCTTTGTGATTGGCATATCGTAATTGGGCAAACGCGTGCTCCGCGTCTTCAATTTGAACGACCAAAGCCAAAAACGACAGTTCCGCGAACGAGCGGATGGCCGAAGACCATGGGTGTGGACTGGCAAAATACAAATTGGCTGCCGGATGACTCATCAAATATTCCTAACTCATTGGAATCCTTTGACGGTATCGGCAATGCAGAGCACACCTTGAAGCCAAAAAAACGGGAAACTCTTTCAATAGGATCAAAAATCCCACACATCCTCCATGGTGAAGGGACCTTGGGGTAACCTGTGGACAAAAATTTTTTTGAGTTGTGCAAAGCCATAAATACCGGGCACTTCATACACTGCTGCCCAATTCCACAACACTACCGGTAGTGTCTGACGTTGACATTAAAACACTATCTGCCTTATCCTTTTCCTTAGAGCACGATCTCAAATTTGGGTGTAACAGCCCATCATCGCAAGTCATTCTGTTCAATCTTTGGGCTTACCCAGGGGAGGGTTCCTTTATGCAAAATTTCGACGTTTCTTCCGTTCAGACAAGAGCGACAAGCCGCCCAAATCCTCCAAAAGAGGATCAGGCCCAACCATCTTCATCTCTATCCGAACGTAAGCAGCGAAAAGACACCGTAATGGTGGACATTCAGCATCATGCAGGTTTGATTTTCGAAGACCCCTCCCACAGCAAGATCGCCGCTCAAAAGCTTTCTGCTTGGATTTCCGAAGAAGTAAGCCTTCAGGGCATTATGTCATTTAAAGACAGTTTGATGGCGGGCAGATCACACGGACTTGTGAATGAACGCCTCATGAACTTTGCGGAACAGTATTGCGATGTTCTAAATGCTGCCATTATTCCGGAGCAGGACTACCGCTTCGAATATTTTGGCATACGAACCATCTACGACCGATATCTTTTAAAACACCCACACACACGTGAGGTGATTGAAACCCCGCAATATTTTTTCATGCGCGTTGCCTGTGCTCTGTCACAAACTCTTGAGGAAGCCATCGAACTCTACGGCATCTATTCAAGCTTTGAGTTCATGTCGAGTTCACCCACTTTGTTCAATGCAGGAACAACGCATGAACAACTATCATCTTGTTTTCTATTGGACTCTCCGGAAGACAGTCTCCTCAGTATTTACGACAAATACAAGGACGCTGCATTACTCAGTAAGTTTTCCGGAGGTATCGGCCTGTCATACAGTCGCGTCAGAAGTCGCGGCTCGCTGATCAAAAGTACAAATGGCTTTAGCAATGGCGTGATTCCTTGGCTAAAGACGCTGGATTCAAGCGTCAACGCTGTGAACCAGGGAGGTAAACGCAAAGGAGCCTGCTGTGTTTATCTTGAAACCTGGCATGCTGACATCGAGGAATTCCTGGAGCTACGCGAAAATACTGGTGACGAGGCGCGTAGAGCTCACAATTTAAATCTTGCCAACTGGATACCCGACCTCTTCATGAAGCGCGTTGCCGACGATCAAACGTGGAGTCTGTTTGATCCAGCCATCGCTCCTGAGCTTGTAGATCTTTACGGAAAAGAATTCGAGGAGGCCTATCTCGCCTTAGAAAAATCCGGAAAATTCACACGGCAGGTCAAAGCACGGGACCTCTATGCACGCATGATGAGAACACTTGCTCAGACCGGAAATGGCTGGATGACATTCAAAGACGCTAGCAATCAGAAGTGTAACCAAACCGCGCTGAGGGGCCGAACAGTACATTTGTCGAATCTATGTACCGAAATCATTGAGGTCACCAATAAAGACGAAACCGCGGTCTGCAATCTTGGATCCATCAATCTTTCTGCATATGTAGAAAAAGACAAAACCTTCAACTGGAGCAAGCTGACCCGCAATGTCAAAATTGCAATCCGGCACCTTGATCGAGTCATTGACCTTAATTTTTATCCGATTCCGACAGCCAAATCTTCAAACATGCGATGGCGCCCGGTAGGCCTCGGAGTCATGGGACTACAGGACGTTTATTTTCTTATGGGATGGCCTTTTGACTGTGAAGCCGCGCGTGCATTTAACAAAAAGGTCCAGGAGGAAATTTACCTTGCCGCTTTGACGGCCAGTGTCGAGCTAGCTGAGCAACTCGGAGCGCATGACGCCTTCGCCGAAACGAGAGCAGCTCGTGGCGAACTGCAGTTTGACAGTTGGGGCGTGTCGCCATCCTCGGACAAAGCGGAACAATGGAATACGCTACGTTCGAGAATTATGAAAAGCGGACTGCGCAATAGCCTACTATTGGCAATCGCACCAACAGCCACTATTGGCTCCATCGTCGGTAGTTACGAATGCATCGAACCACAAGTCAGCAATCTCTTTAAAAGAGAAACTCTTTCCGGTGAGTTCCTGCAGGTAAATCGCTACCTGGTCTCGGACTTGAAGGCGCGCGGACTCTGGAACGATGACGTCCGAAGCAAAATTAAAATGGCCGAAGGTTCAGTCCAAACGATCGAGGAAGTTCCAGCTGATCTCAAGGCGATTTATCGCACGGCTTGGGAAATCCCCATGCGCAGCCTGATCGACATGGCCGCCGATCGCGGGGCGTTTCTCGACCAAAGTCAATCACTGAATCTTTTTGTAGAGAGTCCGAACATCGGGGTTCTTTCATCGATGTACATGTATGCCTGGAAAAAGGGCCTAAAAACCACGTACTATCTCCGCTCTCGTCCGGCTACCCGCATTGCCAAAGTAAACGTTGATACGACTGTCGGCAATCCAAGCGAAAGTCCAAAAAAATCTTTCACTCCAGAGCAAGCTTTGGCTTGTTCTCTCGAAAACCCTGAAGCATGCGAGGCATGTCAATGATGAACACACAAACTACCCCAAATAGTACAAACCTGTTGAACCCAGGATTCAATTTAACTCTTCGCCCGATGAAGTATCCGGTGTTTTTTGAAATGTACAAGAATGCAATTAAAAACACTTGGACGGTTGATGAAATTGACTTTTCAACGGATCTTGCTGACCTAAGCCTCAAGATGAGCGAGGGTGATCGTCACTTGATCAATCGCTTGGTCGCATTTTTTGCTACCGGCGATTCCATCGTCTCAAATAATCTTGTCCTAAATCTCTACAAGCATATTAACGCCCCTGAAGCGCGCATGTATCTGTCGCGACAACTTTATGAGGAGGCACTACACGTACAATTTTACCTCACGCTTCTGGACACATATGTTCCGGATCACGAGGAGCGTGCTAAAGCATTTGCTGCTATCGAAAATATCCCATCGATCAAAAAGAAAGGTGATTTCTGTCACCGCTGGATCGACTCTATTAACGACCTTAATGAATTGCATACGCGCGAAGACCGTCAGCGGTTTTTATTAAATCTAATCTGCTTTGCTGCGTGCATTGAAGGCCTATTCTTCTTCGCAGCCTTCGCTTATGTCTACTTCCTCAGGAATCGTGGCCTCTTGCACGGTCTCGCAGCTGGAACAAACTGGGTCTTCCGAGATGAAAGCGGGCACATGGCGTTTGCGTTCGAGGTTATCAGAAACATTCGAGAAGAAGAGCCCGACTTATTCGATGCAACTTTAGCTGAGCGCGTTAAAGAAATGCTCGTTGAAGCTGTAGATTGCGAGACGCAGTTCGCTCAGGACGTCTTGGGTAAAAATGTAGCCGGAATGACTGTCGAAAACATGAGGCAATATTTGGAGTTCATTGCTGACCAAAGACTAAGAACCCTGGGTCTTGGACAAATATTTGGAAGCAAAAATCCATTCCCTTTTATGTAGCTATCAAGTAGGCGTTACTGGCGAAGTTGCATTTGACATGAACTTCTAAGAAATCGTTCCTAGGTTGCAATCTCAGTCAAGAGCTTCCCCCCATGAATCGTCAATTCAAGGGTGGGACGTTAGTTGTCAATAATTTGAAACGGTGCAAGTCCGCCTCCAGTGCCAATATTGACGATGGGAGACTTGGAAATGCGGCTTACGCCACCAGAACAAACAGGGCTTTTTCCGCTGTCAATAAAAACGGACGCGTCAAACCAACCATCCCATTCTTCTACTTGATCACCGCAGAGCACTTGCGTCCTTCGCTGAGCCCCTGACATGCGATTTTGTGCAATCCAAAGACTTGTGTCTTGCTTCAAAATCCATGAAGCAAAATGATTAAAATCAACATGACCTAAATGACCTGTCAATTGTTGAAGTCTAGCTTGGGTCTCTTGGGTCTCCCAATCTTGCCCCATGATAACTTGATGCCCACCGTAACCTACGCTTCGCTTGAATACCAAATCTGGAAGCCGTTCTTTTACCTCTTCAAATGGCACCGACAAGGGGCCCTGGTCAAGAATACGACTCCAAGGCACACGCAGATTTACCGCAGCCATCTCATCACTGCTAAATCCAACGTCTCGCGCGCGATGCGTATCGGAAACTAAGTGACTCACCAACGCCAAAAATGCTTTGGACTCATAATGGGCCGAAACAGGATTGTAAATATGCGTTTGACGATTGTTGATGAGACAATTTGCAAACGGACTGTCCTCCAAACGCCACGCAAAGATGTGTCGATAAATGAGATCGACAGGCATTTCACCGACAAACCATTGATTAGCAGATCGCGCAACCATCGAAGGTGTTGCCAACACCGCCTGAACACCGTACTTTCCCCACTCCTCCTGCAATGACATGAGTTCACCCAACTGGCTGTCTCCTGCCCGGTGCAAGATGGCCACCTTAGGCGACTCGGTCCGCCCTCCATTTCTTCGGTAGGCTGACAGTAAGCTTTCCAAAAGCTGCCCCATATTTCCACGAGTCAAAACATCCTGGCCGCTTGCTTTCAGCCAAGCATTGAGAACTCCATCACTGTACGACTGCATAGCTGGAATCGTACAATTGACCTCAATAATTTTGATCTGATCGCCATCCCAAAATAAGTCAAATCTAGCGGTGACGTGTCCCCATTGAGCCAGAGGATCAATATCAATCACCGCCCGCTCGATCGAAGACAGGCCTGCGAAAACACCCTCTTTCAAATGGGCCTGCTCCGGTCTTTGGAGCCAGCTTAAGACTTTTGGAAAAGTATTAAAAATTCGACGCGCATCGCTGACCACGTCCTGCCACTCGGATCTCATGACAATGGTTGGTGTCAGGGCTACGGGTATGGGCTTCCAGATTTTTTCACCTGCACTCCACACCGCGACGCGGCGTCGATCCAGCTCACTGCGCAAGCTTTTCAAGTCCACAAAAGCCCCCCATTAAGTACCATCGAACCCCTATAAGGATATGCCAATAGTGTCAAAAACTCCAACACCCCCGTGACAGCTTATGCCACTAACTTTACTGCATAATTCATGATTTTAGCAGTGGCATGAGTATTGCTCAGTTAGCGGCAGGTATTTTATTGAAAGGGAGTCTAAGGACCATGAAATCAAAAAACTACATCAACCTCGTAGCTTTTACGGTTCTGTATCTTGCGCCGAGCACCGCAATCGCGGAGCGCGATTTTAAGTGTGGCTCCCGAAACAACACCTGCGTGATCTATGATCGAGGCGCTGTAACCGGCGACAAAGTTGGATTTTTTACTGATCGTGGTGAACTCATTGCTACCGGTCAAGTAACTAAAATGCATGGGAACGCTCGAGCAGTTCAACTTGAGCAAGTCATGGGCCCTGTAAGCGCCCAAGCTGAAACCTACGCAATGCTCGACGGACCATCAGCAATAAGTCAGGAGCAATATCGAATTTATAAACAACCGTCACCGATAGCGGTGGGGGGGCATATAGGCATCGCCACACTTGGTGCCGGAGCTACCGCCAAAGGCTATGAAGCCACCGGAGAAATGATTCGACGCAAATTTCTTGGTCGTGTAGATGGATTTGCAAGAGGCAGTATCTATTCATTCTCAGGCACTGCAACAAACGTCTATGCAGATTCCGAGCAAGCAGCATTTGGCGCAACCTCATTGGCAGCACTTGGAGGTGTTGCGTACACTTTATTCTCTCAAAATGATTTTTTAATTCGAACTGAAGCTGGCCTTGGACTGTCATACACCCTTGCAAAGATTGACAACAAAGTATCAGCAGCGAAATCTGAAGAGTGGGGTTACGAGGTCAACACAGGCTTTGCACCGCACGTTCGGGGTGCGCTAATGGCAGGCTACAGATTTGACGGTTGGCAGATCGAAGGTGGATTTGCACCTGGAATTTTAGCCGGTAAATCGTTCACCTCGATTGGCGCTGGACTCCTGATCAACATTAAGTAAGCGTAGCACTCTCACGCGATAAGCGTTCGATGCAGCTCCTTCACGATCGTATCTGCAACGTCATTGTTGACTGCGATCGTGATCGCATTATTTTTAACGTCAATAAATTGCGGCTCTTGAACAACTTTACCGATATCGATCATCGTTTCTGGACTCTGCCAAAAACCACTACCGATAATAGAGATAATTGCACACTCTTCAACCTGAGGAGCCGCTTGACTTGAAGAGGAGGCCACAAGACGTTGAGCCACACTTTGGGCCATGGATTGCGGAACCGACAGGAAAAACTCTATGCCAGTTTTTGAGACTGCCAGACTTTGGATCTGAGATGACTCACCTTGCTGCCAAAGCCATGCCCGCAAATCATCCAATAGACTTCGGGACTGCGTTGGAAGAGTACCCTTTATCAGAGCCATTTTTGATCGTTGCGTTATAGCCTGTACAGCATATGACTCCATCTTTTCGCTCCCGCTAACCAGTGTTCCTGGCAGGTTTAAATTGAAACTGCTCCGAATCTCTATCGGAATACTGAATTTCTGTGCAAGATGGGCGCCGCGTGGATGCAGCACCGATGCGCCAGCCCACGCCATCTGGGTCATCGTGTCCCATGTTAGCGTTTTATGGACGAGCGGACTCGTGACGACTCTGGGATCCGCCGAACAAACGCCATCGACATCCTTATATAGCTGACAAGTCCTGGCTTTCAATGTTGCAGCCAAGGCAATGGCGCTCAGGTCACTGCCACCTCGACCTAAAGTTGTAATTTCTTTTGATTCAGCACTCACGCCCTGAAACCCAGCTACGATAACCACATTTCCGAGCTTTAAATTTTCTTCAATCCGATGAGGCCCAACCCGACTGATCCTTGCGTTCCCATGGACTGTATCTGTGATGATGCCGCTTTGAGAACCAGTCAGCGAGACAGCTTTTTGCCCTATTTCATTCAGAGCAATCGTGACCAGCGCCATTGCAATACGCTCGCCAGCGGTCAAAAGCATATCCAGCTCCCTGCGAGGAGGGGTCTTGGAAATTGCATGAGCCATAGCCAGCAAGTCGTCGGTCTGATCGCCCATGGCACTAATTACGGCAACCACCTGCTCACCCCGCCTGACCGTGTCGGCTATATGGGCAGCCACGTGCTTAATACGGTCGATCGAGCCCACTGAGGTCCCGCCATATTTTTGAATGACCAACTTACCGCTTGTACTTGAAATCGAAGCCATTAAAGAGCAATCCCATAAAACAAAGCCCAAGAATAATAGGATGTGTTGTGTGATTTACTAAAAAAATAAAAAAAAATTACCAGTTTTCTTCGAAATCACAGTACAATCATTGTATGAGCATGGACCTTAACGCAGCAAGCTGTTCTCCTGGCGATGCCAGCTACAGTGCCGAAAGTTTGGATAGCTCCTCTCGAGGGCAGGATATCCTCGGTCGACTTGTGGATGCGTCCACCAGCATACCTGGACTTACCTACGTATCCTCGGAAAACCTTGAAGTTATTGAACATCTTGGTAAGGGCCGAGACATTATTGTCAGCGGGCCTGATCGTCTGGCCTCGATCACCTGTGCAGCTTTACCAGCTGCCGCCGGCTGTGGCCTGGTCCTTGTGGTGACGCACTCTATTCAAAGCATTCGACGCATGAAAGCGCGTTTCTGCGCTCTGAATATAAACTCAGAGTCTTTCGACCTGGCACCGACCAAAGCTGAAAAAAAGATCATTTGGGACAGGATGGATCACGGAGACGTTCAGATTCTTCTGGTTACCCCTGGTCGACTGTCGAGTCAACGATTCCGTGAACGGCTTCGCCGTCGTGATATTGGAATAGTGATCATTGACCAGGCACAGCTTATGAGCCCTTGGTCACATAAGTTTTTACCCAACTACAGATTTGTTGGAAGTTTTTTGGCGTCTTTACAAAGCCAAATAAAGCGCCCCCAAAAAATTGCGATCGTATGGAATCCTAGTGCTAGAGTCACACACGATCTCACTAAACTATTATGTCTAAACGAACCATTCCAAGGACGACTCTCTCCTGAGACCGTCCCAGGATTTGGAGTGGAGTGTATCACGGCAACAAACGACTTGGATCGGCTGAATATTCTCGATTTAGAGCTTAACCGCTCAGCGGGCCAAGGCGTCATTTACTGCAATTCTATCAAACAGCTTTACGATACTGCCGACTTATTGGAAAAAAAAGGCGAAGAATTCGCCATTATCCGACCTGGAACAGATGAGTTTTCAGCCAACAAAGCCCGGCAACAGTTTGAAACTGGAGACGTCCGCATTGTTATATCAATTGGGCCATTTCTGAGTGAAATTGAAAACACTCGATGTGTTGAATTTGTGATTTTCAACGGCATGACTGATAGCACCGAAACTTTGGCTCGTGAAATTTTTGGAGTTGAAGATTCTGGATTTATTCGCACTGTCGTAATCTGCGGGGAAAAAGACTACTTTCACCATCGTTTCTCCATTGATAAAAACTATCCAGATGCATTATTGATGCGTGCTTGTTTCCAGGGTGTCAAGGATGTGTTTGGAAGCAAGTCAGCTGTATCGCTGGAAACCTTGAGTGCGCACATCAAGATGGCTACTCCTTATCCAGATGAAGACGTGTCCCAATGTCTCCAGGTCATGTTCCGTGAGGGTCTTCTAGAAAAGTTGCCAGATCAGGATTCGGGGATCGACCACGTCGCCTTCTCGGTATCCTTAGAGGAAGAGGCTAATTTTTGGCACGAGTACCCACTTAGAAAAATCGATCACGTAACAAGACTGGACAAAATGCGAGATTTTACCTCAAAAGAGGGTGATCGTGCCCGCCTTCTGAGAAGTCTCATACGATCTTAAAATTGAACTATGACGTATTTAGTCAAGATTATGGGTTGCGGCACCTCAACAGGCGTTCCTGTGTTGGGTTGTTCTTGTGCAGTTTGCAAAAGCACGAATCCGCGAAATCAAAGATGGCGCGCGTCAATCGCAGTATGGGGTCCTAATCAAGTACCAATTGTGATCGACACAGGACCGGAGTTTCGACTCCAGGCCTTGAGAGCAGGCATCTCATCACTTCAACATGTTATATACAGTCACCTTCATGCTGATCACTGCCATGGCTTTGATGATCTACGTGGACTTTATTTCAACAGTCAAAAACAAATAGAGTGTTGGCTACACCCCGATCTCATCCAGGAATTAAAACTAAGATTCCACTACGCTTTTGAAGACACTGGGTATCTGGGTGGACGACCAAACTTGAAACTATGCCCACTACCCGCGAATCAAGGTGCGACACAAATTGCTGGTCTTGAGGTCGAGACGTTTCTAGCACCCCATGGCAACACCTTTACGAATGTATTTCGTTTTGGACGCTTTGCTTATGCAACCGACTTTAAGACTCTCGGTGACAACATCATTAGAGCATGGCGCGGCAAAGTTCACACGATGGTCGCCAGCGGCCTCAGATGGCGAGATCACAAAACCCACTCAACAATTGGCGAAACGATTGATTTGTTTCGTAAGCTCGACGTTGAACGCGGAATTATAACCCACATGAATCACGAGATTGATTACGACGTTGAAACGCCCAAGCTACCTGCCGGTGTAGAGCTCGCTTATGATGGCATGGAAATCGTGATCCCGGATTGACCTACCCGTGTCTTTGTGACACAACCGAAGTCGAACCTCGCGCGGGAGAACCAACAATGGCACGCACTCCATCATATATGCTCGAATTAGGCACCTCGGCACCAAGCTTTTGTCTTCCGGATACCGACGGCAACAAGATCAGCAGTCAAGATTTCAGCGGTAAGCCGTTACTTGTATTGTTCATTTGTAATCACTGTCCTTTTGTGATCCATGTCCGCGATCAGCTTGCTGCACTTGGTCGCGATTACACATCAAAAGGTATTGGAGTAGTCGCAATAAATAGCAACGATGTCATAAGCCATCCAGATGACTCACCTGAAAAGATGAAAATTGAAAAAGCAAAAGCAGGCTATGTATTCCCCTATCTTTTTGACGAAACGCAAGATGTAGCAAAAGCCTTTAAAGCTGCATGCACCCCGGACATCTTTCTTTTTGATAGAAGTCATCGCCTGGTCTATCGAGGTCAGCTGGATGACAGTCGTCCATCCAATCAAATTCCAGTCACGGGGAAGGACCTTAGGTTAGCGCTCGACGCTTTGCTGGCAAATGCAAGACTACCATCTGAGCAAAAACCTAGCCTTGGGTGCAATATCAAATGGAAGCCGGGACACGAGCCCCGTTATTAATTTAGTGTTTAAAGTGCATTCATATTATCTCAAGTCTGCAGGCCTAAAGACGATTATGCTGACTTGATCGAATTGGAGTTTTTTTCAGAAATTTTCCGGTCAATGAATTCTTTGAGCTGATGCTCGGTTTTAGAATCCATCTGAATAATTCGAACAGCAATACCTGGGCCTGTAATCTCGGAACCAGGATCGCCTGGCATAACTTTTCGCACCATTTTTCCGTTAAAGAAAATACGGTTATTTGGCTCTAGATCAATCCAGATCTCCATGATCGAGGCTGGAGTGAAAGGAAATCGTCCTGGCTTTTCAAAATCAAGAAAAAAACCGGTATATGACACGTTACGAGTTTTAAGATCATAGCGGACGTCAGCGCCTAGGGAGCCAATTGATACCTTGAGCGGATGATCAAGGATCAACCTAACCATTTTTCTATTTTCGCGCCGCCCTTCTGACATCGATAAACCCCTAATAGTGATTAAACGTCACCACCTACAAGAGGGGTGTCGGAGCGACGATGGCAAACTTAAGAAAAAACTTAAAATATTCATTAATTTTAGTTAGTTAAAAATTCATGACATTGGACTTACTCCCCAATGACCAGGTATTAGGTCTCTTTTAACCTCTATAAGCCTCCACGCCACCCCAGTCGAATATGATAAAATTAAGTCTATCAGACAGCTCCGCGGTTATTTCTTGTCACTAGAGACTGCGGTGGGATACTTTTTGCAGCAACAAGAGCGTCACCATGACCGCATTATCTTTACTACGCTTTCGCTCCAGAATCATTTTGGCAGTACTTTTTTTTGCGGTTGTTCTCTCAAATTGCAAAACTGCTGCCAAGCGGCGTACCGCAGGCTCAAGCCTTGCCGGCGACGAGCAGGACGTTATTTCTCTGCGAGATTTTCAGTACGAAACCGACAATCTGCTACTGAAAACACTGTCCTCAAGAATTGACTGTAAAGCAGCAGCTGAGCTTGTTGTTTTACCAGCGTCAGGATCATTGAAAAAAACAGTTACTGGGACCTATCAATCTCCCTATCCATACGAATTTTTACTGGAGCAACTGTTTAATCCGGGGAGTCGCATATCTCAGTGCGCCCCTCAGTCAAAAAAATCTGTCGAATCTGAATTAACCGGGATGCGGAAACTGATATCTGCTGCCAGACAAAAGAACCTTGGTCTGACCTTTATCATGGCTGGCGGTTTCGGTAGTCATTTAACTGAATCTGGAGCTCTATATGACAGCAGAGATCTTTGGAGCAAAGCTTTTGCCGACGAAATAAAAAGAGGTGACTTACGCATACTCCGGCACGAATGTCAGCCTAACTCCTTTGCAACTGACGATGAGTGCGCTCCGAAAATCCACACGAAGTTTTTGGAACTTGAGGCCAACAAAACCAAGGAGCATCGCTACCTATTCTGGGGCTACTCTAAAGGGGGCACCAGCATGCTGCAGGCCCTGGCCAGCTTTCCCGATATTCGAGAACGCACTCTTGCGCTCATTACCGTGGGATCGCCATTTGGTGGAGGGCTGCCGATGGTCATGATTCACCCTCTAGTGGAGTCTTTAGCAAAAAATCGAAGCGAGATGACCGAGTTTAACCGAGGCCTCCTGGGAACGATGCTCTCATTCGGTGCTGGCGCCTCTTTAGGAAACAGTGCCTCCGTAGCTCAAAAAATATTACCTATGTACACGGGACCAGAGTTTGAAACAGTGAGAGCGGGGATTCGCTCACTTTTACCAAGTCAAAGAAAAAATTTTCTATTCGAAAAAGTCAAAAACTGGGATCTCTCCCGAAGCGAACCTGATCCGATGACAGGCACCAGAGAGTTTCCGATTTTTCACGTTGCAGCGGCTCTCGATGTTGCAAAACTGGAGGCATTCCCGTTACTCAGCACCGATAGCGATGGAAATATTGTATTCCAATCGGGAACCCAGGATTTAAGTCATATGGGTGAGCTCACCTCAATCATAAATTTCCGACGCCACCCGATCAGTGACTCTTGTGTCGCCTTGGAACACTCTGTTCTACCCGTTGATGTTGTACCCAAAGGAGCGAAGGCAAGCCTTCTCGGCGTTTTAGCCCTAGATCACATGGCCTTGGGATTCTCTCGAAGATTAGATGCGCTTGAGTCTGCGCCAGGCCCAAACCTCCCTCGCACCGCCATAGTGGATGCTATTTTAGATTCCGCTTTAACTCGCATGGGGATTCAATGAATAGAGAGAGGCTAAATTTTATAATCGCCATCACGCTCCTCGGATTGTGGATTCCCAGCGTTGCGCTGGCACAGTCAACCAAAAATTTGCACCCCGTATTGATTACATCGAAATCAGGATACGTGGACCCAGAAACTCGGCGAATCCTCGTTGAAAATTTCTCATCTGCAATCAGAGAAAGCTCGTTGAAAACCTTAGGCCAGCAATTCTACGGAACCGACAAATCATTTGGATACTCAGGGTCCGCAACCCCAGGACCAATTAGTTCACTTCGAAAAATGCTGTTGAACATGGATTTGATGATGGCAACCCGCATTCGCAGTATTCACCACAACTTGAAGGCACCAGCGACAGACAACGCAGACAACGCCATCCACTTTTATTGGACAACTCGAACCTTTGGATCGAAAGTCCTTCCAATCAACAGCAGTATCGTCGGAATGCTATTTAAGATCCTGACTCCTTCACCCAATAAAGACTCAAATGCCATCAATCCGTTTGCCATTCAACTAGGCTCGCAGCTAATGGGTCTAGAGACGGCTCGTGAAGCGGAGATTCAAGGAGGAATGGATTCTTTGGCGGCAGAGTCAAAATCCGCCTACAGCCAACTTAGAGACTTGAATCAAGGCGCATGGCTGCCACTATATTTCAAGGCTGGAATCAGCATAGACCGAACGAAGACCGTTAAAACAAGTTTCATGGTCAGCATGATTCCAGTTGGCTTTTCACTTCCAAAAGACACCATGGACGAAATATCGATTGAATCTGTAATTTATCAGCCAAAGAAAGAAAATGCAGACATCCTTCAGATATCCACACAGCGCACTTATAGCCCGTCAGGAGGGAACACCCAACCTGCGATTGTTCAGGTCAGTTTTGGGCCGCTTGACCCATCAACCATGACAAGCTCCGTATGTACAGGTGACGCCTGTATGCCGAGACTCGAGACGATTCCCACAATTACCGCTGTCATGACAGGCAGCTGGTACAAAAAGGCTTTCGCATCTGCGCTGAGTCTGAATCAATTTAAAATGATGATCTCATCGTTAGGAATTGACTTAAAAACACTTGCTGTTGATTCCAGCTCTTCAGAGCTTCCAGTCATGGTAAAAACCTACACATTTGGATGGAAAACGATCGACACAAAACGCAATGTGCGACCTTTCAATCCTCTCGAAGCTATTCAAAAATCAATTATCGGTGATCGGGTCTCTGACGGAATTTCGGGGGTCATCCAGCCCGCTAGCGACCAAGCCGAGCAATCAATAAACCGAAGTGTAAAAGCAATCATCGACTTATTTAATTAGGATCCATCGACGATACACATTGAGTGGAACCAGGAAGATTCGCTGCGGCCTCGATGAGCTGACGAGGCACATCGCCCGCTAGCGAGCTCTCAACCAACTGCCGATTAAGCTGATCACTGTAGGGCCTAAACATTGCTGAAACATCGCCTGAGTCCCGCGAAATGATCGGGAAGCCCATCACAGGGCTGGAACAACCAAGGTCGAAGTTGTTCAATTGCACGCTTTTTAACGCCCTTGACGAACGAGATTTGAAAGCGATCTGACGGCGCCCCAAATCATAAACGATACTCCATTGGGTTATTGAGGTTTCAACCGCACTCAAACCTTCAAAACCGTCTTCAACATCAAAAGATGAGACTCGGGCCAACTGCGAATTTTTTACAAAGGTAGCGGCACGAGCAAATCGTTCAAGAGACCCATCTCCAGCCGGAGGATTTCTTGAGCCACCAAAACCTGCAAACTGTCCGAGGTATGTCATAGACTCGGCATATGTGTGATTAGTCAGAACTGCGGTGTCAGGTTGGACCTGATCTGTTATTAGAAGCCGGCCGTTTAAACTTTCAAAAGCAGCGCAGCTCCCGTCGGTGTCACAAACCATATAATGTAATGGCACCAGGATCTTCGAAATCCTAATATTTTTGGACAAAGCTTTCACATCCTCAACGGATGCGGCATTATCCAACATGAACTGAACCCACTGACTTTCGTTAACTGATGACTTGGCACCTGCTGTTTCAAATCTTGATGTTCCGAGCTCCATCACTTCAACTACAAGACCTGCCTCGTTCATTCCCGCATTCGGCAACTCGCGTCCATATTGATTGAAAGTTAGACTTCCAAATTTTGACGTCCACTCAAGGACCTGGTCATTGGCAAAAACTTTTAGAGATTGTTTGGAAACGCCACGTTTATTGACGTAAAGCATCCCCTGCTCTTTGTCCCAATCATAGTTTTTTGCAACAAAAGAACGTCCCTCGGTCGAAAACTTGAAGGTCGTGCAGGCCCGGCTGTCCCCTGCAAAGGCACTGAAAAACATCACACATCCAATGGACCATGCCGCAACGGCACGCGCGCTTTCAAAATACTTCATCTATCCAACCTCGATCGCGTTGATCAGTTGCATGCAACTCATCTGATTAAATAAAAGACATAGAAGTTGGGTCCTTTTGCCAGCGATACGATGGAGTGTCAACCTTTACTATCCCGCCAACCAGCTAACTATTTAAAATTAAATAAAAAAATAAACGGGAGCTTCCTGCGAAGCTCCCGAAATTCTATACGTTCAAACAATCTAAAATTAGCTCTTTTTTCGACGAGAAAGCTCGTCATCAATCACCCGTTTAAACTCCTCGTAGGGCAAGGCCCCACTGAGACGCCGGCCATTAATAAAAAACGCAGGGGTCCCAGACACACCAACTTTCATCCCAGATTCCATATTGGCATCGATCAGTGCGTACTTAGCAGAGGCATTTTTGAAGCACTCTTCCCACTTTGGCTTGTTTGGCACAAGTTTTAGTGCGTACTTCTTGAGATGTTCGTCCTGAAGCTCCGTTTGGTTATCAAACATAGCTTGGTACATACCCCAATACTTTCCTTGGTCACCGGCACAGTGCGCAGCCACGGCCGCCGGACGGGCGCGATCATGAAAGCTGAGCGGGAAGTCCCTAACCGTCCAACTGATCTTACCACGATATTCGGTCAAGATGCGCTTAACGGCTGGCATAACTTTGGAGCAAAAAGGACACTGAAATTCGCTGTATTCAACAATAGTAATTGGGCACGCCTTTCTCTCACAACCAAGCGGTTTGATGTCATCCATGCCAGGTCCATAACGAGTTTGGTCTGTGTCTTTCAAGACAATTGCAAAAACAGGTTCCTTTGGCTCTGGAAATGAAATCGCCAAATCGCCACTCTTTTTTCCTTGTTTGATGATGTCCATCTCGATGTTTCGAGACGCGCGATCACGCAAAAATTCACGAACCTGCTTTTGCTGTTCGTCTTTGCTGAATTTAGCAAACTGGGGATTATCTTTGTACTTCTCAACCATCTGACGTACTTCAGACTCGGAAACTTTGGCGTTTTTTTCCATGTAAACGCGTCGCGCCTCTGAGACCGTCGTTTTTTGGTCAGCAGCTTTCTTTTCCCAAAACTTCTCGAGGTACTTTTCAAAAGCCATACTCTCGATCAGTTCATATTTTTTCTTATCAATCTCATAAAAGTCGCCCTGCTTTTCCTTGGCAACTTCATCCATGGTCACTGTCGTACCGAAAACCTTAAACGCAGGCTCGGCTGCTTGCGCCAGACCGGTGAATACGATCGCAGTAAGACCAACCAAACATCTCAATGCCGTCAGCTTCATAAAGAATAACTCTCCAAATGGGTGAAAGACTTCGGACTTATCTGACCATGGGGGCCATGAATAAGCAACTTAAAACCCCTAGCCCAAAGAAAAAAGCTTTAAATTTTGGACGCTTCGCAACGGCAGCGTTTGTTTTTCGCAAATGATCCTTAACTTTTCACAAAAACCGTCCGAGCACCCCCTTAATCTTCGGCACTTGCCGATGTTGAGATGGGGGCCTCTTTGATCAGGTTTTTAAAACATAATTGGGTTCGTCTTACTGCTATCGCTCTCGGTTTTAGCATGTCAGAGGTGGCCATCGCCGAAATAAGTTGCACCGGATTTCCCCAGGGCAGTCCAAACCCAATTGTCGAAGCATGTGAATTAGAGAGTGATTATGAAATACGCCTCGGAGACGAAACGTTTATTTACAGCAAACACTCATTCCAGGATCGCATACAGGAAGCGGCTCGACACTGGCTTGCAACAAGACAGCCGAGTAGCGAACTGGTTCCCGATACCGAAATTCAGATATGGTTGTCAGTGCCAGAATCAAACCCCCTTGCAGCACAAGGCCGTGCACTAGTAAAAACAAGCCGCGGTAACGTTGTCTTTTCTTTTGATCCACGCCATGCGGACTGGGTCTTTCAAGATTCATCAACAGGCATACTCGATTCTAATCTCTATCCGTCATCTTTTGGCCATCGCCCATCTAAAATTCTCGCCAAAGCTCGCACTGGCTCAACACCATCTGCAGTCATCGATTCGTTGATGCAGGCAGGCGCAATTTCAGCTACTCACGAGGGTAAGGATTATTACATTGCTTCTTGCAACCCATTTGAAGAGACGCAGGTGGCTAGGCAAGCCATAAAATCAAACAAAGACATTTTGCAGGATGTGCAAGTAAACTCTATTTTTGAATGGATTGCAGATAGGCAGAAAATCTTTGAGTTTCGCGCTAACTGAAAAATCGTAATAAGAGAGATTGAGAGAAAGAATCGTGACCGAAAAAAAGAAAAATGACGCTCCCTTGAAACTTGTATGGATGGATCTCGAGATGACAGGGTTGGATCCCGATCGTGATGTCATTATCGAGATGGCAACGCTCATAACAGATACGGATCTTTCCATCGTCGCTGAAGGTCCTGAGATCGTCATCAACCAACCCGAATCGATGTTCCAGTCGATGGACGCATGGAATCAAGAGCATCACACAAAAAGTGGACTCTGGGATAAAGTACTAAAATCGACGGTCTCTCAAAAACAGGCAGAGACCATGACGGTTGATTTTATTAAAAAACACGTGGGACCGCGGGAGAGTCCACTCTGCGGTAACAGTATTTGGCAGGATCGTCGCTTTATTGCCAAGCACATGAAACAGCTCGACGCGTACCTTCACTATAGACTAGTAGACGTCAGCACGGTCAAAATTTTAGGAAAGATTTGGCAACCTGGCGCTCTAGCAAGCCTCATTGAGAAAAGAAGCTCACATCGCGCCCTCGATGATATCAAGGAGAGCATTGAAGAGTTGAAGCAATATCGTTCTCTTCTATTTAAATGACTTTAATGCACTAGCCTGTAAACAGAGACACAAACTTCAAAAATTTCATCAGCTTTTGCCCTGTCAGCCAGACCGAGGCGTTAGCACGACATTTGAAAGGTTAAAATTTTATTTAATAAAATCAGATATTTTTAAATTTAGCTCAAGAATGGATCGCTTTACTCCGAAGAATCTTCTGACATTGGACCAAGGTTTGGGAGGCCGCATCATGAACTCGAAGCTTTATTTTCCTGCGTTAGTCGCCCTTTTAGGGGTTACGATAACCTCCTGCCAAGGAGACCAGGGAAGCTCGCGCGGAAAACGCAGCAGTAGCAGCAACAGTGGTTGGGCGTCCGTTGATTTTGAGGCAGGAAACGCCGAACACGATCAAAACTCGCTATCTCTCGCCGATGGTGATGATGCGCAACCTGTCGTTGCTTACAAACTTCAGGTTGAGTGCGACGATGTTGAAGCCATGGATGTGGAAGCCGCACCATTTGAAATCCCGATCGGCGCCGTAAACTGTGTAGCAAAACTAAAGTCCATCAAAGTTGGTGAAAAGAACTATATTGAAGCAGCTGGTGGCTCTGGCTATACCAACTATGCGGTCAATGAAGTTGGGAAGTTCGTAAACGAAAAAGACGCCAACGATCAGCTTTACGTACGAGTCAAAAAACAACTTCCATCTCCGCTGAAAGCGGATGCAACTGTTGAGTACGACTATTCAAACGTTCAAGCCTTTGAGACCGTTGTTGGAACCCGAGATGGAGTTGATAACGTAGTGGGTTCTTCCGGGGCAAAAGCCCCAGAGATAAAAGTGGCGTCTGCGAAACTTCTTGCAAACGCATTGAATCTCAAGCTCATCTGTAAAGATGCTGCTGGCTTCGTAGGTACAGCGATGGATCAAATGACGTGCGCTGGTGATGCTGTCAAATCTATGAAGATCGCCGTGGTAACACGCAACGATGAAACAAATCCTACAAAAACTGATCTATCAACCGCCATTTCTAAATCTGGTAAGCTTTTCTCGACCATGACTTCGACAATTGATGCAAAAAAACAATTGGGCATAAATATTACTGGCCTCGCTGACTCGAAGGTTTACCTGGTTGTCATTGCCAATCAGGATTCATACTCCTATGGCTTTGTTCGCATGAATGCAGATAGCTTAGCGGCTAACCCAGTCTGTGTGCCGCAAGGAGATCGCGCCAACTTTGTACTGCTGGCTACAAACACTACAACTGGCCGTGGTCGCTGGCAGGATACAGCCAACTGTAACGTCTGGGTTCGTCCATCGATGGAAAAAGTCACTGCAGGCCAACGTTTCAAACTCTGTCCTGCCGCCAACGCGGATGAACCAGCGGGTAAACGCCTGCTACCTTACGGAGCAGACATGAAGGCCGCTTATGATCGCAACATCAAGGACCTCGTATTCGGCGACGCACCAAAATTAGGAGCACAGACCACCACGTTCTGGATGGCTGGTGGACGCGTTTTCAACATGGCGACCGGTACATTTCGTTCAGCCAAAGACATCAAACCAGGTGAAAAGCACGGAGTGGTCTGCTTCGTAAAGTTCAAGTGATCTTTTGGCAATCATCAGCAGCTCGCCCTGACTATAAAGGGCGGGCTGTTCGCTTTTAAATCTGTTACAAAGTCCTCACCCATAGCAGTGACCCCGTCCCCATGACCACCCACAGGATGACTCCCATTGCCAGCGCCCGGCTTCCGACACTTTTGATCATCGACCTCGATAATTGAGCTCCGATAAGAAAGATAGCCACTCTCAATAACGACTTACCTGCAGTATCGATCGCTTTATAAACTTGGGGCATCTCGGGGAGCAGCGCATGAATGATCACAGCCAACACAAATAAAAAAATGAATACTGGAATTTTAGCCTTCCCCTGGCCATCAACAGATCCATTGCGACGAACAACATATGTCGTCACAAAAATCATGGGAACAATCCACAAGGCACGCGTAAGCTTGGTTGTCACAGCAACAGCTACACTGTCCGGATGAAATTGAGTTGCGGCTCCCACGACAGAACTGGTGTCATGAATTGCTATCGCAGACCAAAGCCCAAATTGCTCAGGATTTAAAGCAAACAAGTGCCCTAAGGGTGGAAACACAAAAAGCGCGATCGCATTCAGTGAAAAAACTGTGGCCAATGCGACAGCCGTTTCAGCGCTTGAAGCACCGACAACCGGGGACATCGCCGCAATGGCGCTACCGCCACAAATCCCAGTTCCTGCAGCAATCAGAGAGCCCGTTGAAGCATTAATTTTGAGAGGCTTTGCTACGACAAATGCTACCGCCATAATTCCAATCAGGCCAACCAAGGTCACAACTACAGACTGTGTGCCGGCACGCTGGACGGCGGACGGGTCCAAAGCAAAGCCCAAACCAACGATAGAAATTTGCATGAGCCACTTGCCACCGTTGCGAAGTTGAGTTGGAAGCGGCCACTGCAATAAAAGACTTACGAAAAGTCCAAGCGCCAGAGCCCATGAGGAGTCACACCACGGACTGGCAGCAAAAAGCATAAAAGGTAAAAACCAGATAATCGACATCTCGCGTTTATATCATACAAAAGAAATTGGGCAATCAACCTTTCGATCGATTGCCCGGAGGGTGTAAGTTTAAAACAAAAAAACTACAGACTGTAACCAAGACCAATATTCACTTCAGGCGTTGGTCTTACAGCCATTCTCGTATCAGGCAGTGCATGATTGATGAGATCCTCATAATCAGCCTTAGCCATAGGATCCTTACTATCAACTGCCACGGCGCGTCGGAAATTGTGAGTCACACTTGCGCCAATTCCGGCCATAAAGTTTTCGCCAATGACCCAACGATTTCCGAAGGCAAGACTGATCCCGTGACGCATATCAGTGATCAAATCCGTTTCATCATTTGGACTGTCATTTACTGATGCACTAAGGCCATCGGAGATTGTCTCCGTGAATCGATTGGCACGGCTGTTGATGCGTGTCCAATTATATGCAGCTTTAAAATACCATCCGCGCATGGATTGTCCTTGTTCCCAGACACCGACGGACCATCGAAAACGCATGGCATCAATTTTATGACGCTCACCTGGCCACAAATCTTCTCGCCGATACGATGCTCCGCTGTCATCACCGCGCGCTACAAATGTACCTGACCAAATTTCTGGACCTGTCGACACAGTCGTCCCCAAATTAAAATCAACCCCAGCGCCGTACTTGCTTGTTGTGATCCCATTGATTGACTGCTCGTACGCCGACGAGGCCGGAGCAATTGGATCCACTTCAAGTATCATTTTCCTCATAACATCTCCCGCTTCTGCGCGGGC
>JBIIGV010000124.1:0-8103 GCA_044236265.1 Oligoflexales bacterium | reverse complement strand
ATGTTTTTGCTCGCGTCCGATTAACAGTAGCACTGACCGTCACAACGGCAGATTTGCCATCTGCAGACGCCGCGCAAGTCTTGGTTACGTTTGTCGAATCATTGTCGCTGTCACCAGTGAGAAGCTCAAAACGAGCGCCAGACGCTCCTTGGTCCGATGCCGCTGCCAACGCGTCACCATGAGTCGCGTTTACAATCCCAGCAGTGAGCTGACTGTCAGATAACAACTGTGAGGCGGTTATTGGAGACGTGCCTCCCGCATTATCAGACTTTCCTCCACAAGAAATAACGGCCACTGCCGATGTGGAAAAGACAGCTGAAACGATCAAAAGATTTTTCATCTGGAAACTCCCGCCATGTTAGACTGTACGACAATCTTATCACGGTTGATCCGAGATCACGACCAAGCCATTCAGTGAATACCCCTCAATCAAAGAGGCTTAGGCGAGCGCATTTCACTGATTTTTAAAAAAATTTATTTTTATCCCAATTTAATCTAAACCAGGCAGCACCAATCGTGGTCTGGAAAAAATTTGCCTAACGAATCTTAATTGGAGATTGAGCCTACGAGTTCTTATCGAACTCAGTCTCTAACAGCCTTTAACTTCATACTCTTCATTGTAGGTTGCTGCCCGTCACGACGGCACTCAGCAGCGCTAAGATCAAATGTCGCATTTAAATAGGAATCACCAGTGCCAGGCTTGATATAACGCTCTTCACCCATGGGCGAGACGACTTTGATAACAAAACTAACGGAATCATATGCTATGGCGCGTCCTCTCTCGACAAGGAGAGCGGAGCGGCGCGCTTTCCATGCAAAGTCGCTAACACTTTTCATTTCAACTTCTTCCTTAGCATCCCAGACTCTCGCAAAGCTTGGCATCAGAGGCTTTGCACTTGTTAAGCCGGAGACTAAGAAAACTCGAGAGCCCCAGACAATGGATGCATCGCGAACTGTGACATCAACGTCACCCGTTGTTGTCGTATAATAACTGCAGGTATTGCTGACGGCGACACCCCAAGCTTCAATCGCTGATCCACCGATCCTGTAAATATTCTGATTTGACACACCAGCAAGGTGTGACTCGTTTGACTGCAATCTACCACAACCACTGATTAAAAATCCGATCGCCGCAACGACCGTGATCCCAAGGGCTACGCCTCTGTTGGTTCTCGTTTCTAGTTTTTGACATACATGAGTCATGGAGCCACCTCTCACAATAAGCTAGGTTCAGATCATCAAAGCAAAGACCGCGCCAATTTAAATTGCCATATATTCTATGTGGTTATGGCAAGTCCAGGTGTCAGAAAACCGTCACCAAATAGACACCTTTCGACCCGCTTCGCAACCTGAAAACGCGCGCTCACTAGTAACCTTGCTTCTTATCTGCGACCCCACCAGATAGCTCATTGATGATCGACACTGTTGCGCTTGCCCCGATGCGATCAGCGCCCGCAGCAATCAAAGCCAATGTCTGTACTAAATTGCGGATACCACCGGACGCCTTAATTTTTGTCTTGGACCCTTTTACAGAAGAAATGGCCTCTTTCATAATTCGGATATCCTCAAGCGACGCGCCTCGACTGCCGAAGCCTGTCGACGTCTTCACAAAATCAATTCCATCCTCAGCACACCACTTCGTAACATTAGCAATCTCTTCAGGCGTCAGAAGTGACGTCTCAAAGATTACTTTTAACGGCACAGCACCGCATGCTTTCTTAACCGCTACAATATCTGCGCGCGCCTTATCACCGGCACCCGACTTGAGCTCACCGACCGAGAGCACCATATCGATCTCGCGAGCGCCTTTGGTTATAGCATCCTTGGCTTCAAAACATTTGCTGTCAGTACAATTGGCTCCCAAGGGAAATCCCACCACTGTAATAGGCATGACTTTCGTGTCTTTTAGGAGTTTTGCCGCAAGTGGAATCCATACCGCATTCACACAAACAGCTGCTGTCCCTAATCGAGCTGCCTCATCACAAAGGAGGCCAATCTGGGCTGCTGTGGTCTCGGCTTTCAAGGCCGTATGATCAAAAAACTTGGCAAGCTCAACAGGCGTATATTTTTTCATAATTCATTCCTCCCAGACGAAAACTTTAGGTTTCTTTCCAAATCCAACCAAACCTTTGCTCGACACGATCTGTAACGTTGGAATCCTCAACCAACGGTGGCGCATGATGTGGCTTGATTCGTGCATCGATCACAAGTGAGCCCCGACAGCCCCAGTGTTTGAACTCAACGAAGGAATCCACCCCGTAAATATCATGACTCGGATTACTGCGTGTAAATGTTACCCACAAAAAGTTCGGCGCTGAAGCAGCGGCAAACTCCGCATCATCCACAAGAACCACCAATGGAATACTATCCGGGAGCTTTAATCCTGCGCAAAACGCCGACACTTGTTCAGCAGCAGTTTTATAATCGGTGAATGGTGCCACCGATACCATTAGGATCCCAGGGGCGATAAATTTTGAACTGTGTGGTCGAAGTCCAGCAGCTTGCGGCATCGCAAACCCGTCCGGTAGCGACGCCGACAACGCTCTTAATGGACGCCCAGCCGCAGCAATGACCAATTTGCTACCGCTATTGAGAGATTCTCCCGAATAGTCAAGGGTGTCGATGGTAGTCTTCGTTTGAAAGTGTAAATCCCTCTCCCACCTGACGCGCTCAAGCACATGAGCCATAAAAGCCATCTCATTATGACAATCCAGGGTTTCGTCATCCTGACGGGCTGCGATCATTAGATACTTCGCCAACGATGCTTGATTAAACCCAAGAATCGCATTCGCCTGCGTCAAAATCTCCTGCGGCGAGCGCTCTTTGGCATAGGGAACATAACGCTCGCTGCCTATGGCGAGCAGCAGAGGATGTACGCCAGCCGAGTCAACGGCGTGCATCGATTTTACACCTGGTAGCGAGACTGGAACCATTGGTTTGGTCATCTCATGAATCATCGCACCAAACGAGGTGTCCTCCTGGGGCGGGCGACCCACCACCGTGAACGGCCACACGGCATTCCTGCGATGGAATACTTTTTCTACGGTCAAAACCGGAAACTCATGCGCCAATGAATAGTATCCCAGATGATCCCCAAAAGGACCTTCTGGCTTGGTTTTCGATGGATCAATCGTTCCTAAAATACAAAAATCAGCATCAGCTGCAACCGTCCAACCTTGCCACTTGGCATAGCGAAATCTTCGGCCTGCCAACATTCCAGCAAAAACAACTTCCGGAAGACCCTCTGGCAGCGGCATCACTGCAGCAAAAGTGTGGGCCGGGGGACCACCGACAAAAATTGCCACCTTCAGCTTTTCACCTCTGCGAACAGCTGCGGCATGATGGACACCAATGCCTCGATGAATTTGATAGTGAATACCCACTTCTCGATTTTTCTCATATTCATTGCCGGCCATCTGGACGCGGTACATACCGATGTTACTGCGCATCACACCTGGACGATCAGGATCTTCACTGTAAACCTGTGGCAGTGTAATAAATGGGCCGCCATCTTTAGGCCAACTCTTAATCCATGGCAGTTGATCAATCGTCGTTTCGCACTCGAGAACCGCCGGCCTCCAGGTACGCATGGGAAGACTAAGAAGCCCGGTAAACGGTGCGTGCCAGTATCGCCAAACAGCTTTCAGAGCAGACATCGGATCGGCCTTGATCTGAATCGCATCTTTAGATCTGCTCAACGTTTTCCTAAATATAAAACGACTGCGCTCCACGGAGCCGAACAGGTTACAGACCGCCGGAAACGGTGAACCTTTTACCTTTTCAAAATAAATAGCTTTGCCACCTGCGGCGTAGACACGGCGTTGAATCGCAGCCATTTCAAGGTTTGGATCCACTTCGTCTTTGACGCGCACCAAGTGGCCATGTCGCTCCAGGTCTTTAACGCAATCGATAGTCGAGTGGTAAGCCATGATTTCAACCACCTGCCCGAACAATTTTCAGATTTTTTTTGTTAAAAAATGCCTCTACCTTCGTACGAACATCTCCACGCAACTCAAGCGTACTATCCTTGATCGCACCGCCACATCCAAATGAAGACTGCATCGTTTTTAAAAGCTCTTTTGCAGATGTCTCATCCATCGGGAGATTAAACAGCACAGTTACAGCATTGCCACCACGACCATTTGTTTCAAGACGCATTTTGGCGGGACCGGCAGACTGTTGCCAGTCGCTTGACTTTTCTTTGTCTTTTTTGTGAGACCCAGAGTCCGTCGAGTATACCAATCGTGAATCGCTCATAGACAACTCCTAAGATGGCGGCACAAAGCCATCGCGAAACATAAAGTAGACGGCCCCCAACAAACACAAACTCGCATAGAAAAAGTTTCTTGTGACAGGAGCACCCATGTACAAAATGGCAAAACCTGCAAAAACAATCATAGTGATCACTTCTTGGATAATTTTAAGCTGCCCCAATGTATACAAATCACTACCCATCCGATTCGCTGGAACTTGAAAGCAATACTCCAGCAACGCCACGCCCCAGCTGATCAAAATTGCTATCCATAAGGGCTTTGCGCGCAAATCTTTCAGATGACCATACCAAGCGTATGTCATAAAGACGTTACTGATGAGCAGCAGCCCAATTGGTTTTAAATAATTAATCACCAATGAATATCCTGTCCCCGATAATCCAAAAACCGACCACTATCCCCAAGACTCAATCCATCAATAACCGAAAGCATTCCCTTTACTGAATCATAGGTTTCGGCTGTCGCCCCGTGACCCCCCATATCGGTCTTAACCCACCCTGGATGCATGACAATTGTCGTAATGGTCTTATAATCTGCAGCAAAAGACCGATTGAACATGTTGAGAGCCGTCTTACTCATGCGGTATCCGTAGTACCCACCGCTTTTGTTGTCATCAATCGATCCCATCCGCGATGTCAGCTGAATCACCTTCGGCGCCGATGACTGTTGCAAATGAGGCAGAAATGCCCGTGTCACCTGCAATGGACCAACTGCATTCACAACAAAACTCTTGATCACATCATCAATATTCAACGTGGAAAGCGGCTCAGCCGCCCCACGCAATATCCCGGCGTTGTTGACCAGAACATCCACTCTGGTATTGGACAAAGACTTCGCAGCCGCATCAATCGAGGCGGAATCTGAAACATCAAGTTTTAGCGGACGAAATCGAGTTTTGTAATCGGACTGAATTTCCCACAAATCACGCGCCCCGTCAGGATTTCGGCAGGCACCGATGACAGTCCGCCCCGATGACAAAAGTTGCTTCACCATCTCAAGACCAATTCCGCGCGACGCACCAGTCACCAACCAGGTTTCACTTTTTTGATTTGAGTTCACGTTACCCCTCCTACTCTTCTTCGTCGCTTCTTGCGGGTACAACGACCGCACGCGAAACTTCGACGTCATCTGACGCGATAAAGCTTTTCGCAGGATCGACAAGCCAATTGCTACGCAAAGCTTGGCGCCCCACAAGCATTCTAAAACCCATCTCATCACGGGCAATTAAAGTGACTTCAGCCAAAACCTCGCGTGCACCCAGCATAACTCTGGTTTCAATCACCGGTCGAAGCGTCCGTTTTCCACCACTATCCGTAACCTGCCGCCACTCAAGCAGGCGCGCCTCACATTCAACAATCCGTCGCGTATTTTTTTGCAATGGATGCACTTTGAAGCGCACAATGCTTTTCCCCTGACGCTTTGCAATCGTCACATCGAAAGCGTGCAATGAAGATGTTTTGGCACCTGTATCAATTTTAACTTTGATCTTTGAAATACCGAGATCAGGAAGCACGGCCCACTCACGCCAGCCCACAACAGGCTTCAGCTTCTTTAATGATGAACGCTTGGAGGACGGTGACTTTCGCTTAAGTGACGGTTTCAACACAGGATCACCAACCGTAGCGTGGCTTTTTGTCAAACGCGTGCATGGTTTCAATCTCGCGGATGGTTCCTGTCTCTGAGCGCATCACAATTGAATGTGTCGCCGCGCCTCCTCCGGTATAGCGGACGCCTTTCAGAAAACTACCCCCGGTCACCCCGGTTGCAATAAACATAACATTTCCACGAGCAAGATCAGTTAACCCATAAACTTGATCCTTGCTTTTGATTCCCATTTTCTTCGCCCGATCCCATTCAGCATCACTCGTAAAGAGCAACGTTGCCTGCATGTCTCCACCGAGACAGCGCAGTGCAGCCGCAGCTATAACACCCTCCGGTGCGCCGCCCGAACCTAGAAGAACGTCCACACCGCTTTCCGGCATGGCTGTTGCCAACGCTGCCGACACATCACCATCGCCAATCAAGCGAATGCGCGCTCCACAGTCACGAACCTCTTTGACAATGTCTTTGTGACGATCCCGATCAAGTAAAATCACACAAAGGTCTTCAATGCTCTTGTGTGTGGCTTTCGCAATTTCGCGCAAATTCCAGGTCACACTTTTGCCGATGTCAATGGCACCGCGGGCTGCAGGCCCAACTGCAATTTTATTCATGTACATATCAGGAGCATGCAAAAAACCGCCGGCCTCAGCTGCAGCAATACACGCTATTGCTTCTGGACCACCCTTCGCTGTGATGCTCGTTCCCTCAAGTGGGTCACAGGCAATGTCAATGCGAGTGCCTTTTCCTTGGCCAACTTTTTCACCAATGTAGAGCATCGGTGCTTCGTCCATTTCGCCTTCGCCGATCACAATGAGACCATCAAAATCGATAGAATTGAATGACTCTCGCATGGCCGTGACTGCAGCTTGATCGGCGGCGTTTTTCTCACCACGACCAATCCAGCGACCAGCACTTAAAGCTGCCGCTTCCGTTACACGCACAAATTCAAGGGCTAAGTTGCGATTCACGTGAACATCTCCTTGGGGTCGTCGGCCGTCATCCCCGTGTTAAAATACCACATACACAAAGCGATCCATGTGATGTCTGCAAGTCCCAGATGGACAAGCTGCATCCATACTGGCGCGAGTAAAAGCCAATTTACGATTCCACCGAGCAATTGAATGACCATAAGACCACCTACAATGTAGCCCCATTTACGGTGAATCAATGAACCAAAAACCTTCGGTAACATCAGACACTGCACAGCGATATACACCGTCGCTCCCACTGCAATCATCGGATGCCAGATACGCAATCGAATGAGAAAATGCGCAGTCGCCGAAAAATCTTCGGCCATACCTTCTGCAAGGGATTTGGCAGGAAACAAAGTATCACCAAGTGCGACAATAGCACCCGCAGCACCGGTTAAAACCAAGGCCGTCATGCAAAGCATGACATTGAAACGTGCAATTTTTAGATTCGAACTTTTTACCTCACGTAGCGACCCGCCCCTGGGACTTGCAAGGAAGGCGACGCGGCTCTGCCAGAACAGAAGAAGAAACGTGTTGACCAGATGCATGGCAATCACAACAGCTCGGAGTACAGAGTCATTGTCAGCCACAAGCCGAAGTATAACCAGCATCGCCCCAACAGCGGCTTCGCCTAGAATAAAGACGAGGGACCAGCCAGCGGCCTTACGAACTGGGTGGAGCTTTGGCCAGATTTGCCGAGACCAAATGTAGAGTCCAGCAACAAACAAAAGCGAGACGCCACTTGTCAAACGGTGGCTAAATTCAATCATGCGCTCGAGACTCGGTTCACGAGGAATCACCTCGCCGTCGCACAGGGGCCAATGTTCCCCGCAACCGGCGCCACTTCCCGTGGCCCGCACAAAGGCGCCCCACATGATCACCAGCACAGTGTAGCCGAGAACAAACCAAGCGAACTTTGAAAACTTTTGATGGTTTGAAACCTGTTCAGGCATGCGACAAAATCCCCGCTTTAGACCAAGGAAACATGAATCCAATCGGAGCCTTATTTCTAGTCTTGGGCGGCACAATTGTCACCCGTTATTCGAAGCACGCAAAGGTAGCTTCGCATATCGACATGGCTAATCTTTAGTCAAACCAGAGGCGCTGTCAGGCCTTACTTTTGACCCATGCCCGCACTTCCGCGTTGATGTCCTTTATTTTGCAGAAGGTTTCGAGATAATTGGTCAACTTGGAACCCGTGGTTAGCATTAGCAAGTCCTTAAGATTACAGCGTTTAGCAATCATTTCTACGGTTGCCG
>JBIIGV010000029.1:0-28585 GCA_044236265.1 Oligoflexales bacterium | reverse complement strand
CGTCACTTGCTAAACAAAATGGACTGCGTTGCTACCATTGCTAAGCTTCCTGATCCCGCATATTGCGATGCGGACGACAAGCCGGTTGCAATTTATTCAAAAGCAGCTGGTAATCCCGTTTTATTTAAGTCTTTTAGTGCCAATCAGATTCAGCCTTGGCTTCTGACAGATCAGTCTATTCCAACTGATGCCTTGACTGAGTTCGGTAATTTTTATGTCGCTGCGGTTTGCAACGCTAGTGGAGAAATCAAAATTTTTGCTAAAAAGGTTAAAGGAATTCCCGCAGAGTTTAAGTTAATCAAACCCGATATTCCGTGGGGATGTAATCTTAAGTGAATTTAAAATGCGCCCAAAGGGCGCATTTTTTTGTCTTCATTTTTCGAGTTTTCATTTTTTAATCCGTTTTAGTGACGTTTCACTCCCCCTCGCCCTTTCCAAACGTTAAAATGTTTATAAATTAGGCAATCCTGAACCATGATCTAACACCGCCAGTAAAAATGCTGCTGCTGAATAAATTATAAGCGAGCAGTGACATATGCGCTGCTGGTGCTGATTAGTTAATAATCAAAATCATATCAAATGGTTATATTTGAGCCTATTTGTTCAAAATACAGATGTATAATGAACGCATTCAGAAAAGGCAAAAATATCAATAAAAACAGATACTTAAGATGCATCCATCGGGTATATTGAACGAGAGCAGGGGGTGGCAGGGCGGAGTATGATTAAAAAATAAGCACAAACAAGCGATCTGATTAAAAATTATACATTTAAGCGAAGCAGATCCAAAAGAATGTTTAAGGTTCAGAAGGGGGATGTCCGACTTAGGGCCTGTTGAAGGAGGTGATTATGGGGTTGATCAGAAGTGGAATAGTCGGATTGAGTCTAGTAGCCGGGCTATCTATGACGCAGGGCTGCGGATCATGGATGAAATGTTTAACCAGCAGTAGCTGCTCAAAGTCGGTTGAAAACGCAACGACAACGCAGCTTTTCTTGAATGCGGTAAACTCCAGTTTGGAGTCGTTTAAGTCGGTCATGTCTGAGCTTGGTCTCAGTGATGCCCAGCAAAGTTCCGTGGTCACCAGCGTCCAAACCAAGGCGCAAGAGCTGACAAGTTTACTTAGTTTGGATGAAGACACCAGTTATTCGGGTACCGTCCTCGAAAATCTAACGGCGATGTTTAGTGATCTGACAGAGTATGCCGTGACGAAGATTGCCGAAGTGGCTCCAAGCCTCGATGAGTCAGTCATTAGCAACGCTGTGGCGTCATTTGCCACCAATCTTGTGGCTAACGCTGGGGATGTTCGCATATTCAACTCGTTGCCTGAAGATGAGCAATCCAATTTGCCAACTGACGACGCTGGTAACTTTGACCCAACAGAGATACTCGGGCCCACCGTGACTCAGGCTGTTGTCGGCAGTATGGTGACAGCTCGACCAAATGTGAAGCCAGAAGATATGGTCGCTGCGATGGGACATTTTGAGCGTAAACCTGGTCAGCCGCCGATGGCACCGGGAGTCGTAAAAGAGTACCGCCCATCTGATGCAGAGCGTCAGGAAGGGCGTTCCAAGGTTCAAGGTGACCTCTGTCAAGGGCACCCGTCGAGCATGGGTGCAGGTGGTGGCAGAAAGCCAAGTCAGTCGATGTCCGACCGCATTCCGTTGCCAATGCAAGGCTGTCAGGGCGTGGCTATCGATAAGGACGTGACCTTCTGTCTGACGGCTCCAGCCACAGCTTTCAAAGTTTGTTCTAAGAACGTGTATGGATCAGTTGGAACAGCCACCAAGAAAGTCATCAAGTTCTGGGTGGATGGTGCAGAAAATAGTTTTACCGGATTTCCGACAGATAAAGTATTCGACTGTTCAAATATGACCGCTCGAAAAGAGCTGGCCCAAGTGCTGGCTGCCGCCATTAAAGAGAAGAAATCAACCTGCAGTGCGTTTGCGCCGCCGCCTGGAAGCGCGGGTTCGCAACCTCCGCCTGCGCCAGCACCGGATCCCTCACCACCTCAAACGGGTGGCTGATCGGTGCAGATCTATTCCATGTAGCCTTGCAGTATGAAGTCACTTTGATCTTTAAACGTCGTTAGCAGTTCGCCTAAAGGGAAGCTCGGTAGGGGCTTCCCTTTAAATTCTGTGAAAGCGCCGACGCAGCTCATATAGCCTGTTTCTTTGGTCAGCTCGGCGTCCTTATAGAGCCTAAAGCTTGTCACGTCAGAATGATCAGGATTAAATCGGTCCCAGCCGCTGACAAACAGTATTGTTTTCGCTGGTAGGGCGTCCTTCCCGTTGTTGTAAAGCTGACAGGTTGCCTTGCGGCCGTCTTGTTCTGCGGCAATCTCCTTAAACAGGTCAAAAAATCCTGTGCCTTCACGCAGGGCTTTTCCGTCCTGAACAATGACGGATTGATCCTTCTTTAGTCCGTTTCTCAGGCCAATTTTAATGGCGCCGCGACCCGTTAGCTCGAAAATGGAGACCATAAAGGGAGGCATGACGGCGCGGGTCTGGCCCATGCCCAAAAAGAATTGGTTTAGTCTGGACGCCAACTGCAGAGCACCGTCACTGAGTTTAATTTGTTGCCTGAGGTCGTCAGAGACGCGGCGCTGCATGGGGATCCAAGCCAAGTCATCCCGATTTTGCAGAGCTGATAGAAGTTCTGCGGTGGCTTTCTGCACCTCTGTGCCCGTAGGCGCATCTCCAGTATTGGAATAGCCGTCCGGCATCATCTCGAGACGCTTAAAGTACTCATTAAATTTTGATGCGGGAACGCGCACCATATCGTCTGTGCAGTTTCCACGGTTAAACGGTGCTGTCGACCAGGAGCAGAAGCCTCGATAAACAAAGTCTTTGTCAGCCCAGAAGGCAAGCCTCACGGGCGGAAGATCCTCTTTGTCAATTGGGGTGGCGTCTCTAAGTTTGGAGCCGTCAGATGATGGGGTTTTACAACCGGCCGTAACAAGAGCTGCAAGGAGCAAAAGCTTCATGTTCATCATCATAGGGTCTCCTGAAATTTGTGCACAATGCTGTTAGTGGTCTTTCACTTGGGTTTTCTTTGATTTGGCTACAGGTCTGGTGCCTTTTTCCTTAACCGTGTTGTGGCGGATAGCCATTTCGTACGGAATCGATTTGATACCGTAGTCACGGGCCAGCTCAATAAACTTTTGCTGGGATCTGACTTCTTTTTCGTGGCTTCCGCGCTGGCGTCTGATGTAGCTGCCATCTGGGCACAGTAGCCAGGCTTTGGTGTTGTCGGAAAGATAGGTCGCCAAGATGTGGTTGGTGACATGCTCTTTGACATCGTTAGACTCGAGTGGGAAACAAACTTCGACCCTTCGATCCATGTTACGAGGGCTCATATCGGCACTTGCCATGTAAACTTCCTTTTTGCCGCCGGCATAGAAGAAGTAAATGCGACTGTGTTCGAGAAAACGGTCAATGATCGACGTCACGTATATGTTTTCAGATAGTCCTTTGACTCCAGGACGCAAGCAGCACATGCCGCGCACGATCAGGTGAACCTCGACACCAGCCTGGCTCGCTTCGTACAGCGCATCAATGAGTTCTTTATCGGTTACAGCATTGACCTTGATGATGATGCCGGCTTTTCCGCCCTCTTTTTTGAACTGGATCTCGCGCTTGATCATATCCAGCAGTTTTGGTCTCAAGGTAATCGGTGCGATGAGTAGCTTTTTCAGGTTCGGGACAATGTGCTTTCTACGTAGCTTTGCCTCGCCAGTCAGAATGTTAAAGCCCGTTAAAATGTTGAATAGCTGCCCAACGTCATCAGCCAGGTCTGGATTAGCGCTGAAAAACCCGACGTCCGTATAAAGTTTTGCCGTATTTGAATTGTAGTTTCCCGTCGACAGGTGCACGTAACGTGCGAGTTTATTTCCCTCTCGGCGCACAACTAGCGTGGCTTTGGCGTGTGTTTTTAAACCAATAAACCCAAAGACCACGTTGACGCCGGCGCGCTCTAGACGGCGCGCCCAAGAAATATTGTTCTTCTCGTCAAATCTGGCTTTTAATTCAACCACCACAGTGACTTGTTTGCCGTTTTCTGCCGCGCCGATCAGAGCTTCAATGATGGGACTGTCACCGCCACTGCGGTAAAGGGTCTGCTTAATCGCCAATACGTTTGGATCGTGAGCGGCAACCTGAAGCAATTCGACGACCGGGTAAAAGCTGTCGTAGGGATGGTGCAACAGGATATCTTCGCGACTGATCAGGGCAAATAGATCCTCGTTACTCATCATCTGCATGGGCAGACGCGGGTTAAACGCAGGATCTTTGAGGTTTGGCATCGGCAGATGGTAAAGCGTCATCAAACCCGGTATCAGCAAGGGTTCTGGAGACTCGTAGATCTCCTTGTTTGTCACATGTAGCTCACGCTTTAATATTTCAATGACACTTTTGGGGAGCTTTCCACCGAGTTCAAGTCGCACTGCTTCTTGATGTTCGCGATTGGTAAGCTCGCGCTGAACGGATTTCAGTAAGTCGACCACTTCGTTTTCAAGAAGTGTATAGTCAAGATTTCTGGTCACACGAACAGGATGCGCGTCAGCCAGTTCGTATCCCATAAAAAGCTTACCGATGTTGGCTTTGACCAGGTCCTCCAGTAGTACAAACTGTTTTTTGTCAGCTTTCCATGACACCGGAATTAGACGTGGTAATACAGATGGAATTTCCACTAGTCCGATTGGTGGCGCTCCCAGCTGGCTGTGGTAGTTGACGTCTTTGAATAGCACTACAAGATACTGTGCAAGATTGGTTAAAAATGGAAATGGGTGGGCCGGATCTACGGCCAAGGGCGTTAATACGGGCAGAACGTTGTCACTGAAGTATTGTGACAAGCTTGTCCTTGCGTCTGCCGGCAATTGCGTTACCGATACGATTTCAATTCCTTCGTTAGAAAGTGCAGGTAGGATGTCGTGGAGAAGTGCATCGTAGGCGATCCCGGTCATCTCCAAAACACGGAGACGAATTTGCGCAAGAATGTCTTCCCCTGGTAGTTCGTCAGGTGAATCACTTCCCGATTTGATGTCTTCCTGAACCATCTTGCGCAGGCCGGCGACGCGCACCATGAAAAACTCATCGAGGTTACCCATGAAGATGCTGACAAACTTCAAGCGCTCAAGCAGGGGAACAGAATGGTTTAGGGCTTCTTCCAAAACGCGAGAGTTGAACTCAAGCCAACTAAGCTCTCGGTTCAGGTAGCGCTCTGTGTGGATCCTGGCTAGTTTGCTGGCGGCAGCCGAGAGGTGCCCGGACCTTGCCGGGGCAGCAGCCTGGGTTTGATGCGGGGCTGACTCATGCATCCCTGCCGCAGGTTCAGCAGACGGTTTTTCTGTGGACCGATCCGAAATTTTTTCGGCTGATTTTTCAGCCGCTTGTCTATCCGACATATTAGCGAGCCTCCGATGCTCTGATAGGGGGCAAACGCCTCCCGATCTCTCCATTGATTGTAAGGCACCTACACCGCAGTTGTCCGTGGGTAGAAGTTACCCCGTGGTCTAGGGGCACTGCCATGATATTCTTAACTTAAGATGTCTTTGGTCAAAATCAAGCCCACATGCCGGATTAGCCTTCGAGATTGACACTGTCAAAGCTTTTGACGGCTGGTTTGAGGGGTGCAAGTTGCCAAAGGCATTGATTATTAGGGGTTGCAGCCCCTTGGCGGTCTGGAACGTTTATTGCTCTAATTTTTCTTGGTGTTTCCAACACCAAACCAAAGTCCAAAGCAAAGGAGATTGAGTTATGTTGATTAAGTTGGCAATGCATGCGTCTTTGATCTCGATGTTAGTTAGTTGCCAGCCTCCAGCGGCCAAGGACTCGGGAAATCGCCCACAACCTCCAACGAATACGACGACTCAGCAGAACACCCAGACATCCTCCCTGGCTGATATTGGCGCATCATCACTCATGGTTCTTCAAGGTTCAGGTATGGTGTCTTTGGCTTCGATTGCAGCCAAGTCCACCGCTGATTTAACTGTTTTTCAATTTGCTGGTGTGACCTGCGAGTCCTGCAAAACTGAGGGACCTTATGTAGCCTCGGCACTTTCCAAGTACGGCTCTAAAGTCAGTCGCATGGTGATTTTCCCCAACAAAGCGTCTGAGTATACGGCAGCGGAATATTCAACCTTTACTCGAACCTTTGCGGCCAATGCGCCTTACGTCATAGATGACTCGCTTGCTGTGATTAAGAAAGTTAGATCCAAGACGACTCAATATTTTGGTGTGTACATTCTGGTTGCCAAAGACGGCAAGGGCCAGATTTTGAATCAAGATGAAGCCTATAAGGGTGTTGAAGCCGCTGTTGCCAAGGCATTGAATCAGTAATTCTTGTCTGACCTCACGGAGTAACAACTTATGAAAAATTTATCGCTTTCATCCTTTCTTTTAGCACTTGGATTACTTATTTCGGCTAGTGATACGTTCGCCGCAGGCGATATGCTTGCCAAGCCTTCCAAGCCTCTTCCAGCCCTGTCAGGCTCCGGTCAGCTTGCCGGTGTTGATAAGGGTGATCTCGTCATCTATCAATTCTGGGCGTCCTGGTGCACTGGATGCGGTACGGTTATGAGCCAACTCGGCAAGACGCTCGAAAGCTTTCCGAAGGTAGCATATGTTTCGGTCTCACTTGATGAGACCAAAGATGTGGCTCTTAAGTTTTTTGCCAATAAACCTGACGCGGCCAAGTTTGCCTTATCAAAATCCTACTTGGATGACTCTGGCAAATATTTCGCTGAAGCATCGAAGGTAGACAGTTTGCCGTATGTGATCGTTGCTAAAAAGGACGGGACTATCCTGAAGCGTTTTAAGGGACATCCCTCTCAGCAAGAACTTGAAAGCCTCTTAAAGAAAGGTGCTTAAGTCGACATGAAGTATTTGCTCACGATCATCACTGTATTGAGTCTTACTGGGTGTGTTTACCCAGGCATTTCGCTCAATAAAGGCCATTTACTAGATCCGACCATGGATCCAGCAAAAACCGGTAGTATGTCCGATGCTGCTATCGGCAATGCCGCTGTGAAATATGAACGTTCGTCCATTTCCGGTGGAGGTAGCAGTGGTAGCGCTTGCCCGACTTGCCGGTAAAATCTCGACCGTGAGCACGGTTTTATTTATGGCTTGGCAGCCCACTGCCATGGCTTTAAATGAAACAGTATTTGACGCCTCAGCCACGCGTTTTGTCGGATCCAAATATAAAGACACGCTCGCAACTGCAAGTGTGATGCACACGGGTGATCACCTTGCGGAATCTGGGTACTCCACCCAGATCATGGCCCAACAAACTCTTTTAGAATCATATGGGCCAGATGAGTATGGCAAAGACATGCTAACGCTTGAGCGACGGGGCAGCGTTAACGTTGACCAGACGATTGATCAGCTGACCACCATTGGTGCGTCCTATGGATACAGTCTAGCTACGAATACAGGTAAAACGATGAATCGCTACACGTCCATTCGTGGCGGTCAATGGTGGAACAAGGCCACGATTCTAACGACGCTTGAGGTGACCCAATCCGGAACCGAGCGTAAAGTGCGCGACTACACGGATACGGACGGCCTGCGGGTGCTTACCCCATCCCACGTTTCCGGTAAAAACTATACGCTTGGTTTAACCTGGCTCGCGACAACCTATGCCATGGTGATGGCGAGAGGCACCCTATCAACGAGCTCAGATCGTCCTGTTGCTGATTCCGGTAGCCTTGAGGGCCGCTACTTTTTATCAGAAACACGTACAGCCATTCATTTGAAACTAGCGGCATTAAATGACCGCAATGGAGTCAAGCAAAACACTGACTACGGTCAAATCCGTGGCCGCGGTGTCGAGGGACAGCTGCACCAGCATCTGTCTGATCGTTGGATTGGTGCTGTGGTACATCGGTTGCATTGGGAAACAGAAACGCCACGATCTCTCGAGTCCCCCACCATTGATAGAAATTCTAGTTCCTCTCAGCTGCGTCTGCGCTGGCGTCATGTAACAGGGCCAGTGACAGAAAATGTGTCTGAGATTTATGGGTTTATTGGTCGCTATCAAAGTACCGAGTCGGATTCGTTGATTGGTCATGTTGGAATTGGAGGTAAGTATGTTCTATAACGTTACAGGAATGGGTGTTCTCGCATCTTTGATGATGGTTGTTTCCTGCGTGCCCGCCTACAATTCAAGTGACATGCGTGGTACGGCGAGTCGCGTTTCTAGCGTAAACGTGAAGCTTCCGGCTGTTGAAACGCTCGTGGCGTCCGACGGCTCAAAGCCAGTCAACGGTATGCACCTGATGATTGCTCCGGTTGACGCAGCTTGCCCTGAAGCAACAAAGATTAAGCAATATATCGTTGCCACGAAGTTGGTAAGTATTCAGGAAAAAATTCGTAAAGGTTGTGACTATGATGTCACTGTTGAATTGGGAAAACTTGATAATGTGTCAAACCCGACCAAAATGAGTGACGTCTACTATGCGCCGGCCAAAGCGAGTCGCATTACTGCTCAGATGACGAAAGATGACAAAATTCCCCTTTCGTTGTCACTTCTGATCACTGATGCTGGTCGCAAACTTGGTTTACCAGAAAAGCAAACGGTATCTGACTTGGGTACAACCCCTCAGACGACGCCGCAAACAACTCCGCAAACCACTCCGCAAACCACGCCGCAAACCACGCCGCAGACGCAGGGCCCAGCGGCATTGCCAGCCAACTTGAATGTTAAACTCGGCAGTGGGTCTGGTGAGATCGCCCTATCTGAGGTTTTCTCAAAGCAGTACCTGTTGGTTGACTTTTCGAGGCCTGGCTGTGGTCCTTGTGTAACGATGGCGCAGAGGCTTGATACCGACAGTCAGTTTAAGTCTTTATTCAGTGGTTCCAGTAAGTGCACATTTATGACAGTCATTCCTCCGGATCAGCTGTCTGATTGGAAAGACGTAGTCTCTCAAAACAGCTGGACTGCCTCGCATTCATACGAGTACGCCAGTGGTCACTCAGCATTTGGACGTCTGTTTAACTTCTCTGTGACGTCGACGCCAACCTTCCTGTTGGTGGATCGAACTGGTAAGGTCGTTAAGAACTCTTCTGGTGGTCTGCCGAGCGGTCTAAGCTCTATGTGCCAATAATTACTGACATCCATCATGATAATGAAGCGGCCCGGAAACGGGCCGTTTTAGTTGGAAATTCCTTGGATTTAAGCCATAATCCCTGCTTCAGTACATCGTTGGAGCACCCTACTATGACCGCAAATCGTCACATTGTTCCTGTAGCTATGACCGGCACCGGTATGGCTGTACCTCCTAGGGTTGTTACTAACGAAGATCTCGCAAAGATTATGGATACATCTGACGAGTGGATCCGCCAGCGAACAGGAATTGAAGAACGCCGCCACGTGGATGAAGGTGTTACGCCCTCGGATCTTGCTCTTGAAGCGTCTCAAAAAGCTCTCACAGCGGCGGGTCTAAAGCCGACCGACATTGATTTTATCTTGGTGGCCACACTGTCTCCCGAGCAGTTTTTCCCGGGCACATGTTCATTTCTTCAGGCGAAGCTTGGTCTCGACACCACCCCGGGTCTTGATATCCGGGCACAGTGCTCAGGATTTGTTTATGGTCTCGAAGTTGGTCAAGCGCTCATAGCTTCTGGTCAATATAAAAGAATCCTACTCGTTGGTGTTGAAATTCAAAGTGTAGCCCTTGATATGACGGATCGCGGTCGTGACACTGCTGTGCTTTTTGGTGATGCAGCAGGCGCAGTGATCCTAGAGCCTGCAAAAAATCCTGAGTTTGGTATCAGGCGGGTCATTACTCGTTTGGAAGGTAAACACACAGATAAACTGGGTGTTGTCTATCCTAGTGCGGTGGGTGGGCGTTGGATAAAAGAAGAACATCTAAAAACAGCAGGACATAACCCTTACATGGACGGGCGCTTTGTCTTCAAAAATGCTGTGTCGCGCATGCCTGAAGTGATCAACGAAGTGCTCAAGGATCAAAATCTCGGTGTTGCAGATATTGATCTATGGTTGTTTCACCAAGCCAACCTGAGGATTAACGAATACATCTCTCTTGGTATGAAGATTCCTCCGGAAAAGATTTACAACAACATCCACAAGTATGGAAACACATCGGCCGCAACGATCCCCACCCTTCTTGATGAGTGCGTGCGAGCAGGACGTGTCAAGCCAGGCGACAAGATCATGATGACAGCCTTTGGTGCTGGATTTACTTGGGGTGCGGCGCTGGTTGTGTGGGGGTCGTGATGAAAGTATTTTTATTTGCTTTGTGCCCGTTTGTTTTCTCAGCCCAAGTTTTTGCGGCGACCTGCTGCAACACTCCGACTGTTTGGACGTTTAAAAACTTTGACTCCTCACCCGTGGTCTTAACTTGCACGCTTGAAAAATCGTCAAGTTGGAAGGGTGAAAAAATTGAAATGACGACAAAACCAATTCCAGCAAAGGGATCAATTAAACACGTTTGGGATGCGGGATGGTACGCTGACGGTATGGGTATGATTGCCGGCGAGTGGCGATGTTCACTACCCGCCTCGGATGGTAAGTTAAAGCCGTCAACACTCGTTTTTTCGACGGATTGGGGCGAAAATGTCACAATTTCCTGGAATAAGTCGAGGGGCTCAGTGGCTCGTAAATGAGCTCCGAGATATTCGCGTAAGACAGCGAAATTAAAGAATTAATTATAGAACTCAAAGCCCTCTAAAGACTTCACTCCCGTAAGCCGATCTCCTTCTAAACGGGGGTAGCTTATGAAACTCTTCAGCATCGGTGTTATCTCACTTCTGATCACAATGTCCTGCGCCGAGGGTAATTTTGCTGGTGATAGCGGCAAGATTTTCAGGAAAGCTTCGGACGGAAACTGTAAACCGACACCAACAAAGCCCTGCATTGGATCCCCCGGGACCAGTGGATCACCCAATGGTGGTGGCAATCCTCTTGAGTCTGATGACGGTGGACGCGCGCTATTGAGCCAGGCATTTGCGAGTTTCTACTTCAGCGGTAATGGACCAGGATCTTGTGCAAACAGCCAAGCTTGCGGAACAGGGGCTCCACAATGTGAAGCGGGTTCTGAGGATGCTGGTGCTGGGATTGTTGGTGATTGTACGAATACACCAAACAATCGCTGCTTCGGCAATCGTCGTATTTGTCGTGCGAAGGGCAAGCTAGCCGGGGACCGTGTGGCAACGGATTTTCATTTCTATGTGAACTCGGACTGCCCCGCAGGATGGGAGGGTGCTGGTCCGATTGCCGGCCAAAACCATCATAAAATAGGCTATCTGTTAGGCGACGCTTGGGGCTATTACTCATTCTGTCGACGCACGATCCCCATGTCTGAGGTCGTCAGTAAAAGCACCCAAATCATTACAGATGTTAGGATTCTCAACGCCGGAATGCATGTGGATGCCAACGTAGCGTGTCCTAGCGGTTACCAGGAAGCCGGTGTGATCACCGACTGCGTCAATTCGCCAAACAACCTTTTGCCTAATGGGGTGACCTGCAAAGGTGTGGTCACGGTCTGCAAGCAGTTTAAACTGGTGCCTTAGAAGCAAGATAGATTTACTGCAACAGATTTCTAAAGCTTTCAAGTTAGCGATTATTGTCGTCGTTGTATTTCTCTGAGGCGTCGTAGTCAATCGTGTCTGATGATTCCAAGGCTTCAATAAAGTTATTTCGACATGTGCTTTCACGACATCGATTGTTGCAGCATACATATCCTGTACCGCAATCTCCGTTACCATTGCAGGCTTGTCCAGATCCGCCTTCGCTGCAAGTCCCGTTGATGCAGGTCCATCCGGTTGCGCAATCACCGTTCGAATTACAGGAGCGGTTGTTGTCAACAACGCAAACGCCGTTGCCGCTAGGAGTTGTTAAACAAATATAGTTGCGTGGACAATCGCTGTCGCGCTTGCATGATTGAGCGCTGGCTGTCGATGCAACCGAGAGAAATAACATCGTACAAACTAGAGAACTTAAAAAAATGAATGTATGTCTCACGATCGTTATATCTCCTTAAAAATAAAGTCAGAATCTATTAAACTAGATTTACGTCAATTGACAATATGTCAAAATGACGACCATCGGATTGCTAGTCATTAGGGAGTTAAACATGGGTCCTCTACTTTTTTCTCCAATTAAAATTCGAGACCTAACCATCAGAAATAGAATTTTTGTTTCACCGATGTGTCAGTATTCGGCCGTCGATGGTGTCGCTAATGATTGGCACTTGGTGCACTTAGGTGGTCGCGCCGTAGGTGGCGCAGGACTTGTGATGTGTGAGGCAACAGCCGTTTCTCCAGAAGGCAGGATTTCTCCTGAAGACCTTGGGATATGGAACCAAGACCAAGCATCATCTTTGACGAGAATAACTCAATTCATTAAGGGCCAAGGAGCGACACCCGCCATCCAGTTGGCTCATGCAGGTCGCAAGGCTGGGACAGCGGCTCCTTGGAATGGGGGTGCCCCAGTGCCAATTAGTAATGGAGGTTGGGTTCCCCTAGCCCCGAGTGCGATATCTTTTGCTAACGGATATCAAACGCCAGAGGCGATGACATTGACTGATATAGAGAAGGTGCTGGAACAGTTTAAGAGATCGGCTCATCTAGCACTAACTGCAGGATTTGATATTGTGGAAGTTCATATGGCGCATGGGTATCTTCTGCATGAGTTTCTATCCCCTCTTTCAAATCGTCGTATGGATAATTACGGCAGAGATCTTGCCGGGAGAATGCGTCTGCCACTTGAGGTGGCAAGAGCTATCAGATCCGTTTGGCCAGATCATTTGCCGGTATTTGTCCGCATTTCTACCACAGATTGGGTTGACGGAGGCTGGGATCTGGATCAATCAGTCGTTTTGTGCCATGAGCTCAAAAAACTTGGAGTTGATTTGATTGATGCGTCATCTGGAGGTCTAGTGCCAGATGCAAAAATTCCGGCAGGACCAGGATTTCAAGTGCCATTTGCGGAGCGTATTCGCAAAGATGTTGGTGTCCTCACGGGTGCGGTCGGGTTCATCACGACTGGTGAGCAAGCCGAGTCCATTTTAAAGTCTGGTAATGCCGACGTGATCTTTCTTGCGCGTCAATTCTTACGCGACCCCTACTTTCCATTGCATGCAGCCCAAGAGTTGGGAGCCACCATCAGTTGGCCAAAGCAATACGAGCGAGCTCGCTAAATAAATTAGTGCCACCCGACCTATTCCATTTAGAATTGGAATTAGGCCGGGTGGCGCCAATTTAAAACAAGTTAAGGACCGTAAATGGGAAAGGCGCCGGGTTGGCAGTTGTACCATGCATAAATGGTACCATCGTCGCGGTAGGCGCTTCTAAAGTCTTTATAACATTTGAGACTACTCTTGCAAAAAGCGCCCTCAATCTCGGCGTTATCAAGAGCACTTTCGGTGCAGGCCGTGAGACGGGAGTCAAGTTGGCTGTAAAGTCTGCGTCCTGCGGGACAATTAAGATCGGGAACATTTTTAACAACGCAGCCCTCCGATTCGTGCTCAACAATGCCCTCAGGCCCAGTCACTGGAGGAATTGTTACCGCGCCAAAATAGCAATTATACCAAGCCAAAACATCGCTGCCGACTTGGTAGGAGCTTGGATAGTCTTTAAAGCATGGATATGGGCTTCGGCAATATAATCCCGTAATTTCTGCGAAGTTTGAACTTGGATTCCCACAGCCGTTTAGTGCGGTGTCTAAACCACTGTTAATTCTGACGCCAGAGTCACAGGTTTCATCCTGAGTTAGCCTTACGACACACCCCGACTCGGCATAAGCACCGCTTTCGCAGGCAAGCCCAATGATGCATGCCAGCAGCATGAAAAACGATTTCATCAACAATCTCCTTCTTAATTTTATGAATCGACTAACAAGCACCCTTTTTACTTCGGGCGCGTGTGAGGGAGTTTGCAATATGAATGCCAAGGCATCCAAATTGATTAAAGAATGGATTTTAGGTCTTTTGTGATAGTCGTAACCACATTTGGTTCTTGACTGTCGTACCAGCCACGGATGTGGCCGGCTTTATCAATGAGAACAATACGTGGTGAATGTGCGTCAGGCTCTTCGCCGACTGGTAACTTTAGAACGGTCTGTCCGAATTTTATCATGGAGTCTTGGTCAGTACGTACGAAAGACCACTGTTCGCGGCGAGCTTTGAAACTCTGCGCATATTTTTCTAAAACCTCGATCGTATCGGTTTCGGGGTCTGTCGTTATCGACAGCGCGTGAACGTCGTTGTTTTTAGACAAAATACCGGCAATTTGAGCGTTAAGCAGTGGGCAGGGTCCATCACAGCTTGTGAAGAAAAAGCTAACTAGCCAAACGTGGCCTGCCATTTGACTAGTTGCAAAGTCTTCGTCATCTTGATCCGTAAAAACATACTCACCCGTAATTTGACCGTGATCTGGCAGCTCATCTGAGCTGTCATTCATCATCACGAGGCCTTTATAGCGTGACTTATCCTCCACAAAATACCGGTCATACATGGCTAGGGCGCCAAGAGCGATGGTGAGATAGACCATCAGCATAACTTTCTTTTTGGCGTTAGTCGCGTTCACGCTTCACAGATCTCATGTTTTGTTTGAGGACTTTTTTGCGAATTCGGATATTTTCTGGAGTCACTTCGATCCACTCGTCGTCTTCGATCCACTCGATATACTGTTCGAGGCTCATCTTGCGGAGGGACCTAAGAGTTACCAATATTTCAGCCCCTGCAGCGCGGACGTTAGTCAATTTCTTTTCCCGACAACAGTTGACGTTGAGGTCATTTTCTTTGGCGTGTTCACCAATGATCATGCCTTCGTATACTTTTACGCCAGGGCCAACGAAAAGATTACCGCGCTCCTCGACGCTAAACAAAGCGTACTCTACGGTTTCTCCGTCACGATCTGAAATCAGAGCGCCGTTAATTCGGTGAATAATCTCGCCGCGGTGTTCCTTATAGCCAAGAAGCTGTGAGCTAAAGAGCCCCTCACCTCTTGTAGCCGTCAGATACTTGCTGCGCATTCCTAACAGACCACGAGTCGGCACTTCGATTTCAAGGCGAACACGAGAGGTTCCGCCAGTGGAGGCTACAGATTGATTTTCGTATTTTTGCAAGATACCGCGGCGCTCCTGGAATAGACGCGTCACGTCAGAAGCGTAAACTTCTGGTAGGTCAAGGACTGCCAGTTCGACGGGCTCTAAGCGATTACCGTTAGCATCATTCTTATAAAGGACGGCTGGACGGGCCACCATGAATTCGCTGCCCTCACGGCGCATCTGTTCAATCAAGACCGCAAACTGCAATTCACCGCGACCAAGTACGCGAAACTGATCAGGCTGATCGGTTTCTTCAAACTTCAAGGCCACGTTCATGCGGGTTTCTTTAACCAGCCTGTCGCGCAGTTTTCTGGACTGAATGGCGTCGCCTTCCTGCCCAGAAAGAGGAGACGTGTTGATGGAAAAAATCATCGCCAAGGTTGGTGGTTCAACCGTGACTCGTGGGATGATGGCAACTTCTTTGTTCGCGGTCAGCGTGTCGCCAATTTGATAGTTGGGGCAGCCTGCAACTAGACCAATATCTCCCGCTTGAAGTTCATCAACTTCGACCTGCTTTAGGCCGTCGTAGGTATAGATTTTAGTGGCCACAAAGTTTTCGTCGAGTGGCTGGTCTGCGTCATTGACACCACGGCGAACAGTCGGTTGGTTTTTACGAACAGTGCCCGAGAAGACACGGCCAATGCCTAGCTGACCAACGAAGTCGTTGTAGCTTAGGTTTGAAATCAGCATGCGAAATGGAGCTTCCAAATCGACCTTAGGTGGTTCTACAGTTTTTAGAATTGTGTCAAACATCGGCTTTAAAGAGCCTTTTTTGGTCCCGTTGATGAGTGCAGGAATTTCATCGAGATCGGTCGTACACCAGCCTTGACGTGCGCACGCATAAATAATTGGGAAATCTGCTTGCTCATCAGAGGCGCCCAAGTCCACGAACAGGTCAAATGTTTGATTGAGAACTTCGCGGATACGCTCACCGCCTTCGCACTCTGGACGGTCAACTTTGTTGATTACGAGGATAATGCGTAAATTTTGCTGAAGTGCTTTTTGAAGTACGAAACGTGTTTGCGGTAAAGGACCTTCAGCACCGTCAACCAAAAGAATGGCGCCGTTGACCATGCCCATGATCCGCTCGACCTCACCGCCGAAGTCGGCGTGACCCGGGGTGTCCACGATATTGATCTTTTTATCACCGTATTTGACGGCCGTATTCTTGGCCATAATCGTAATTCCGCGCTCGCGCTCAAGGTCCATGGAGTCCATGACCCGCTCAGCGACCTCTTGATTGTCACGAAAGGTGCCGCCTTGACGGAGAAGATGATCGACCAATGTTGTTTTGCCGTGGTCAACGTGCGCAATAATACATATATTTCTCAGGTGTTCTGCGGATTCGATGGCCACGATGAGGCTCCTTAACGGCGGGTCTGTTGCTTAAAAAACAGTCTAATTTTTGGAGGGGCGAGAATAGTCGAAATTAAGTAGAATTTCCAGCTGTTTGGAAAATTTTTTACAAGGTTTATCTTAATGAATTCTTTATTGATTTATTGGCGCTCGATGTTGCCAAAGCCAGGTCTCAAGGCCGGGGAGTCGATTCCGCGGATTGAAACAACCCTAAAGGCGGCCCCCGCAAATCGCGCTCTATATAATGGACTGCGTAAGGAGTGGGACCTTCCTGACTACGGGGTTGTACCTCCCGTATTTCCTGCGGTCGCCACCTTCATGACTCACCTGAAGCACCTTTCTGACCCGAAGTTCCCCTTTCAGGCCATGGGAACCATTCATATCCGGACGGTGATTGACCAGATTCGCCCTCTGCGTGTGGATGAGGTGGTCTCGTATCGCTGCTGGGTCGAGGGACACAGGTCGGTGGAACGTGGGATCGAATTTGACATGATGACGGAAGCCTCAGTCGAGGGAAAAGTTATTTCGACGACCACCATGACCATGTACCGCAGAGGCAAGGGGGTCAAACGAGATGGTCCGCGTCCCCCGAATCCAGTCCATAATAATATGAACGCTCATGACGCCTCATGGGCGGTTGACCCTTGGACAGCGCGACGTTATGCGCGATTGACAGGTGACATCAATCCGATTCACCTGAGCGCAATGACGGCCAAAGCTCTGGGATTCAAAGGAATGATGCTTCATGGCATGTGGCTTGTCGGGCGCGCATGCGCGATGCACCCAGTTCAGATGATGGCAAATAAAATTCGCATGGAATCAGAGTTCAAACTTCCCGTACTACTGCCAGCTAACCTTCGTTACCGCTGGTGGGAGGATGGTGGAGTCCTGGAGATGAGGGTGCTTGATCAGGCGGGCGTAAAGCCACATATGATCGCTAGACTTACGGAAATGCCCACCCAATAAGACACACGGATGAAGGAGTAAACACGATGTCAGATTTCTTTTTATCTTTAAGTCGCAACACGCTTGCGCGGAAGGTGGTCAAACAAACAGGACTACCGATTCCCCTCCCCCAAGTTTTGAAGCGTGAACGCGCACCATGGGCTCATACAACCCTTTCCGGCAAAGAGTTTACTCTTGGTGGCTATGAGGCGCGTGGATTTTACGGTCAGCTGGCGGGGGCTTTGCAAGACGCTGGTGCCGTGATTTCTGGTGATCCGAGTAAGGTGGACGGACTTTTATTTGATGCCAGTTCTCTAGAGTCGCCGGAATCGTTGACTGATCTGTATCAGTTCTTTCATCCCCGCATTGGTAAATTAAAACCCTGTGCCCATATTCTCATTGTCTCCAAGATCACAAAAGGTTCGGCAAACCCCGTCACGGTCGCAACGCAAGACGCGTTGGCTGGCTTTGTGCGAAGTCTCGGTAAGGAGTTAGGAAGCCGTGGCGTTACGGTCAATCTGTTGGTCGCCGACGAAGGGATTGATTTTGGCGGTGTGGTGCGCTTTCTTTTGAGTGGCCACGCGTCTTACGTGACGGGACAAGTCGTGACCGCTTCTGGACACAAAACAGCGTCGGGTCGTTACGAAAAACTTCTTGATGGTAAAACAATTCTTGTGACGGGTGCTGCCCAAGGAATTGGTGCCGCCATTGCGCGTCGGGCTGCAGCCGAGGGCGCCAAAATTATCCTTCTTGATCGTCCCCAGGAGATGACAGCTCTTGAGGCGATGGCTCGTGAAGTCCACGGCACTATCATTCCCGTGGATTTACTGAAAGAGGATGCCGTAGCTCAGACCGTGCGTAAGCTGCGAGAGTTTGCTCCGGTGCACGGGGTCGTTCATAACGCTGGTGTGACGCGCGATAAGACCTTATTTAAAATGAAATCAGATGCATGGGATTCAGTTCTTAATTTGAATCTCGGCGTCCCTCTTGCCATGACTGAAATGATGATGAGTAAAGAACATGATTTCGTCAGTGCCAAAGATGCGTCATTTGTATTTTTATCAAGTGTGGGTGGTATCGCGGGAAACCCGGGACAAACGAACTACGGAGCTACGAAGGCAGGTCTGATTGGCTATGCAAGAAGTTGGTCAGAGTCGGAACGTTGCGGTCAGATGCGTTTTAACTGCGTTGCTCCCGGCTTTATTGAAACACGTATGACGCAGGCGATGCCAGTGGCAGTCCGCGAAGTGGCGCGTCGCTTCAACTCCCTCAAACAAGCTGGTGAGCCCGATGATGTGGCACAGGCAGTGACATTTCTGCTCTCGGATGTGTCGGCTTGCATTAACGGAGAAACGATTCGCGTCTGTGGTCAGAATCTGATTGGACGGTAAGTGATGCTAAAGCTAGATCGAAAATATTTTGGCGAAACGTTAAACCAGGCCGCTGATGGTTTGGAACAGTCAGCGATGATGGCTCTGAATGCTCTTAAAGCCAAGGCCTGTAAGGGTTCTGAGTACACGGGTTGGTTTAATTGGCCAGCGAACGAAGGTTTTGCTCTAGCGACTGCCATTGAAGACTGGCTTAAGTCCTACAAAGTGGATTTTGATCTTATTGTGGTCATCGGTATTGGTGGCTCTTATCTTGGTAGTCGTGCGGTATCAGATTTAACGACGCATACATTTGCGCCGGTTATGGGATCTAAAGCCACGGTTTCCGGCAAGCCCATGATGGTGTTTGCGGGCCACAACATGTCAGAGACCAGTCTTAGTGAACTCCTCGATCTGATGGCTGTCCGTAAACCAGTTGTGAACGTAATTTCAAAATCAGGAACCACGACAGAGCCTGGTGTAGCGTTTCGGGTGATCAAAGACTTTATGGAAAAGCGTTACGGGGGCTCAGCCGCCGAACGCATTATTGCTACCACCGACGCGCGTAAAGGTGCTCTTAGAAAACTTGCGACGGAGTGTGGCTATAAAACCTTTGAAGTACCTGATTCCGTCGGGGGCCGATACAGTGTGTTAACAGCAGTAGGACTTGTTCCGCTCGCGTTGCATGGTGTTGACATTCGCGGGCTGTTGACTGGTGCTGATCAAGTCTTCAAAGACCTTTCCCAAGAAAAGCCCCAATCACTTGGTCGACTGTCGTTAAACTACGCGCAGTGTCGCACTGCTGCTTGGAACGCAGGAAAACGTATTGAAGTGGTCGCCTACCCGGAACCAAAGATGCGCAATCTTGTGGAATGGTGGAAGCAGTTATTTGGAGAAAGTGACGGCAAAGAGGGAATGGGCTTATTTCCTGCCAGTATTGAGTGCACCATGGACCTCCATTCCATGGGTCAATACATGCAAGAGGGTGCGCGCACCATGATGGAGACCTTTCTGGCTGTCGATCGTCCTCGGACGCTTCGCAAAGACCAGGAAACACCATCGATCAAGGTCCCAGTGACGGGATCAAACCTTGATGAGCTGCAATACTTAGAGGGCCGAGCTGTAGATACGATTAACGACACGGCCATGCTCGCTACGCGTCAAGCCCATAGCCAAGGAGGAGTTCCTGCCGTGGAGATCCGTCTTGCAGATCTTTCGGCTGAGACAATCGGTGCTGCGTTTGCCATGTTTGAAACAGCATGTGCGGTTGGTGGAATTATGCTGGGTGTAAATCCATTTAATCAACCAGGCGTGGAAGCCTATAAACTCAAAATGTTTGAGTTACTCGGAAAACCTAAGGTCTAAGTGTCAGCGCGAAAAGCTCAGACGTAGCTAAGAGATGATCTGTGGATGGTTTTTTCATAGGGCTTCTAGCGACGAGTGTTGCCATTAAAACCAGAGTCAGCAGCAAGATGTTTTTCATACAAGCACTCCTCGGTGAATGATTAAATCTCCCCTCGTGTGTTAGGGACTTATTCATGACAAAGCACAACTTGTGCCAGAGTCTTGTAGCTTTCTGCCGACGTGTGATTGAGTAGTTACGAAGATCAATGCACTTAAATGTTTCAAATGGCCCCAGATCTTCTGTAGCTATTTGGGACATTGAAGCTAAATGAAATCGAGGTGAACAGCGGCTGTTCACCTCGATTTATAAAAACGATTCTTGCCTCGGTCAGTGCTTGACGCTCGTTATCTGCGACAAAGGTTTGGTGCGACTTCGGCTCGTTGCGGATGATCCATGCCGATTGGTCCAATACAACCGGAGTTTGCAAAGTTTTCCATGATGACATGCATCGAGCTACCGACGTCAAAGTTCATCGTTGCAGAGGTCGTGACCCGGTCATTGTAACGGAATGTTTGTGTCATGTTTCCATTACGGTCACGGATTTGTACCGTAATGAAGTGTCCGCATGCGGAGTTGTTCCACACCTGCGCAGCGACGGATTGTTTTTTGTAACTGATGACGCGGCGTCCCTCTATTTTGAAGCCACCAGTAAAGCAAAGAACAGAGTCATTTAAGTCAAAGTCGGAAAGGTCCTCGAAGTTAACGCCCACCTTGATGGCTTTAACGCCTGGTAACACCAAAGATCCGCCATCTTCAACGAGAACGTCTGTTTTCGGTGTATCGGCAGGATATCCAGGAGGCGGTGTATACGGTGTTGGTGGAGTGGTAGTCCCTCCCCCGCTTGTTGTTCCTCCTCCGGTCGTTGAACCGCCACCAGTGGTGCTGCCTGTGGATCCTGAAGACCCGGTTGAACCGTCTCCTTTGCGAGCGGTCGTGACAGACTCTCCACCTTGATCTGGATCGCCTGAATCCGCGACACTGCCGTCGGCAGAGCTTGCGGTCATTTCACTTTCAGTGAACGCGGGATCTTGTCCGCACGCACTTATAATGAAAGCGATTACGGTCAAAGCTGCACAGAACGTCCAACGGACGCCATGATGCATGGAAAACATAAAACCTCCTCTAAGGGGAAAAGCAGAAGGGCTGCTTTTCCTGCGCTAAAGGAGTCGGCAGCTAATGAAATCAGTTTAGCCAAATCTCAAATAGCACAATTAATCGCTGTATTTACAGGTGGTTGAAGTGATGCCCCGTGGTTCCTATTGGCGAGCTCTCCTGTTGATTCGAGGTCTCACCGAGGCATTTGTGGCATTTAGCTACACGTGCAACGACGGTACGTGTGCGTTAAAATTAAAGGGGTTCATCAGAATCCTCTAAAAGACAGGTGACTTAAAGTTTAGGAGATCAAGCTATGCGAATGGCGTTGTCTTTGTTGATTGTTGGAATCGTGACGGGTGCTTGCAAAGCTCGCAATTCCCAGTCCCGGGTTAAAGGTTTAAACGACTCTGAAGGGCTCGCTGTCGCTCGTTTTGACGATCCAGCGGAGAGGGCCAAAATTCCCGTCCTGATCTATTACCTTAACGAATCTTACTATTACGAAAAAGATAGGGATCAAAAGCTCTCTGTTCGTCAAAACTGGGATTATTTACTGAAGTCAATCAATGGTTGCGGCTCACAGGGATTCAATGCAGGCGACACTCAGCTCTTGAAAGAAGTTTCTGACCGCCTCGTCAGCGATGCCAAGGATTTTGTTGATGCTGGCTATTGGGAGTACGGAATTATCCGTAGCCTGATGAGTAAAAATCCACGTTTGAAAAATTTCATATTCAAAAACGCAAGTGCTACAAGCCTTGGTCGTGAAAGCTTTGAGGTGCAGGGTGAACCGACGCCATGGAAATCATTTCCTGTACTCCCAGCAAACGCCGAAGAGGTTTACCGATTCCAGCCGCTGATGCGTCCCGAAGTTTTGCAAAGTGCTCTAGAAGAAGTGAAGCGATTGGCTCCACCGGATAAACATCGCTATGTGCTGATCTCTAAAAGTCATGGGAACGCAACCATGGCAGCCACGGCCTTTTTAGCGAAAGACATCAGTTCTTTATCGCAAAAACAAATCTGTGCGACACTACTAGATCATCAAAAAACAATAGCAAATGCGGGAGCTAATCAATCGTCTGACGTTTTAGGTAAAGACACTGCTGATCCACTGGGTAAAGACACTGCTGATCCACTGGGTAAAGACACTGCTGATCCACTGGGTAAAGACACTGCTGATCCACTGGGCAAGGACGGTTCAGGACCTTTAGGCTCGATGCCTGCGATGGAGTACTTGAGTGCTATGGCGGCTGGTAAAGTAGGCCTCGACGCTCCGCCCTCGGTTGGGGGTCTGCCGGGGATCAGTAAGTATAAGTTTAGTGAGATATTGCTCAATCAGTCGGACATGTATTTTCCGATTGTGGTCATGGAGTCGTGCAAAAGTGAGTATTCATTTGCGGACCATTTCAAATCAATTCAAACTAAGCGGTCCATTCCCAACATTAGTTATGTCTATACATCGGATAGTGGTGGTTTAAATTATAGTAACTTTGACTATCAGGTTTTGTTCCGCGAGACTAATCAGGGAAAAGACTTACAAGACGTCATGAAGCGGGTTTTGGAGCTAGCTGCAAAGAAGTAGTTTGAAGCATAACGATTAAGCAACTTCAGGCGTACGTTTTGCAACGATTTTAGCTTTGTTTCGCTCTGCAATCGCAGCGAGAATCTGTTCTGGCAGTTCTACTTGGTCCTGGCTGGTAGCTGAGGTGTTATCACGAACAAGTTGTTCTAGTGTGGGATCACCAAAAAGAAGCTCTCCACTCTCGTGCTTAATTGCAAGTAGACGGTATAGATCTATTTTTTCTTGACGACCCCTAAGGGCGCCCGTCGAGCACTTGTTAACCAAAAGCTTTCCTGCGCAATGTGTGACAATAGAATCACTAATCAAGATATCAGCACCGAATACTTTCGTCTGATCTTGGATACGCGCAGCCACATTGACCGTATCACCAATCACGGTGAGCTCACGACGATCCTGGCTACCAATCGAGCCTGAGATAGCCCGACCAAAATGGATACCAATTCCAACGGCAAGTGGGAACAATCCACGACTCTCCCGGTCTTGATTGAGTGACGTAAGGGCCATGCGCATCTCAATCGAGGCTTTTACGGCTAGATAGGGGTCATTACCTTCACCCGCGCCGCCCCACTCTGCCATGATGCTATCACCAATAAATTTATCGATGCTGCCACCGTATTTACTGATGATCGGCCCCATCGTGCCAAAATATTCATTTAGTGTTTGCACGATGATTTCTGGTTCATGGGTCTCAGAAAGAGTTGTAAATGATCTGATGTCTGTAAACATAACAGTGATGTCACACTCACTTTTACGAAGCGATATTTCGTTATCTCTCAGAAGTCGCTTGCTCGCCTCTTTTCCAAGGTAAACACGTAGCGTGTCCGATGCATTGCTGGCATTGCGAGCATCATTGCCAAACTCTGTGGCTATGGCTCCGGCAATGAAAAACAGCATGACATAATCAGTCAATGTCATTAGAAATCCAGGGGCTAGAAAGAAGATCTGACGGTCTAGCTTTAAAAACCCAACAATCAGGTGCGTTGCCGTGATGATCCAGGCACTGGTCAAAATAATCATGAGAGTCGACGCATTTTCTAGCCGTCGACGCCCCAAGTTGCGATCGGCCAAATAGACCGCTGTCTCAAAGGAAAGCTGTAAGCCTAGGCCAATAGCAAAAAGCCTGGTGAACTTTCCGCTGTTTCTCAATATGCCGAGGGCAAACTGATCAGGGGACGAGATATAGGTATAAGCAAGAGTCAATACTATGATTGGTATGAGAACTACCGCAAATAATTTGGCCGCACGATTACTCCTGCGGTAATAGGTAATAAAAAAATTCGCCAGTATTATATATGCAACCACGTCGATAAATAATCCGGTCCAAATTCGCGGCAACCAAGTTGGAGTCAATCCAATACCAAGGTCAGAGAAGAGAAGAACCTGCAGCGCGAGAAGGAGAGAATAAATAAGAAAATAATAATTTTCTTTGTTTTTTGAGAATGCTAAGTAAACAATTGCAAAGAACATGGCAAAAGCTAAACGCGGCAAAAAAAGCCATATGTAGTAGGTGACCCTCAGGCGCTCACTGATGAGTTTCAAATTTTTAAGTCGCTCTTTACTGCCAATCAACAAGTTTCCGTAATTAGCGATTCCTTGATATTGGGACCCTCCGGGTGAAACTTTAAATGAGATACTGATCACTTCTTTTGTCAGCGCTGCCTCAGGAATGGCGACGTGAACAGTTTCACCAGCCCCCCCATCTACGGAAGCTTCGTTGATGTAGAGCTCATAATGATCGCCCCAAAGCATGGGTATGTGTAGAACTAAGGGGGACAGTTGCTTGTCGGCTTTGACCTCTTTAGGAATTGTGATCGAGGCTCTGTAGTAGATGTGATCACCCTTCTTGAAGTCTTTTAGAGGGAACTCCTGCACAGGCAGAATCTGTTTGCGTTCGTAGGCTGAGGATGGGTGGTCACTTTTTAAATGACAATCCATGTCACCACAGGTCTGGGAGGAACCGTAATGCACATCCCAAGTCACATTATTTTTGGTGAGATTGTAGACTAGTGAGTCAGAGTATTCGGCGGGTGGCCATTTTGTAAAAATATAGATGTTATAAGCAAAAAACGACCCCATGGCGATCAGGGCCAGCAACACGAGCGGAATTTTGTAATTGAACGAGGGCTGTTTCGGATTGCTATCTGCTCTAATTGCATAATCAGCTTCAATCCGCTTTAGTTTTTGCTGTATGAAGCCAATTTTCGCAATTTTTTTTAGGAATGTGGTGCTGATAGGCTGCAAACTATTTGCCCCCAAGATGACTAAATTCTTGGAAAGGTATCGGTTTATTAGGGAGAGCTTTGAGTGATGCTTGAGAAATAGTGCGCTGCTTTATTTGGACGAAATAAAAAAAAGCGCATTTATCTTCGTTATCAATATAAATTAGGTCTTGCATCCAGGTCAGCGACACTACTGAATCTGGTATTGAATAATAACAACGCCACTGCCGCCAACATTTCCGCCACCACCGCCACCACCGGTGTTTGCTGCACCAGCTGCGCCTGTGCCGCTATTGACTCCACCAGCGCCACCACCTCCGGCGCCGCCGGGTCCGGCTAAATTCTCGCCGTTACCTCCGCCACCACCAGCATAAGTTACGTTGGTTCCGGTGATATTAATGACTCGCCCCGCTCCTCCGGCACCACCGATAACAGCTCCAGTGGCTCCGCCACCGTTGCCACCTATGCCTCCAGCGCCACCACCGCCACCACCTGCAACCCAACTACCAGCGCGGGCGCTACCACCTTGATAGCCTTGTCCGCTGGTGCCTGCACCAAACAAGCTACTATTCTTAAATCCTGCGCCGCCGCCAGAGCCACCGCTTCCAGCCTGGTCAGTGGACACACCACCAGCTGCGCCGGAACCTCCACCTACTGCAACCACTAAACTTCCACCAATAGACGAGTTTGCTCCGTTCGCATTAACTCCACCACCGCCGCCAACAACAACTGTATAGTTCCCAGCTGATGCAAATGAGAATGCGTTGTTGTAGACGAGACCGCCGGCGCCTCCTCCACCCGGAGCTTGACCTGTACCACCTCCGCCTCCGCCTGCCACAACCAATACGGTGAATGGTTTACAGACTGACGACGTGGTGAATGTTCCAGATCCAACAGTGCTAAAGCGATGAACCCTATAGGTTTTACCTGCTGATACGAAGTCAGTCGTTGAATTGCCACCCGTAGCTGCGGAGAAGCAGGTTGGAGTGAGAGCTGCTGAACTAAGACTCCACGCCCCAACTCCCTCTGCAGTCACTGCAGCCACACGGAATATGTGCGGAATATCGTTTGTCAGGCCTGTGATCGTTGCGGTCGTTGCATTTGAGTTTGTGTCATACTCGGTCCAAGTTGAGCCGCCGTCAGTCGAGTACTGAATCAGATAATCATTGATTGACCCACTTGTCGTTGGCGCGACCCAGCTGAGAGCCACTTGATTGTTGCCAATGACACCTGACAAATTTGTAGGTCTATTAGCGAACAGCCAGGAAATCGTCCCAGTACCTGCGGTAAATCTGTAAACACGGTATCCAGCCCGAGCCGTGGTGTTCACTGTGTAGGTCAAACCAGCACCGATAGAGCTTAGCGCTGGCTGAGACAATGGGTATGCTAGAATCACGACGCCAGATCCACCAGCACCGCCGGCGCCATAGGAACCACCACCACCACCGCCGCCACCGCCGGTATTGACAACACCCGCTGACCCTGCCGCGCTACTTCCGCCATCGCCACCACCACCGACTCCGCTGGCACCAGCATACAAACTCCAGCCAGTACCACCACCGCCGCCACCTGCATACCAGACGGTGGCGCCTGTAATCGTCGATGATTTGCCGTTACCGCCACCACCTGCAAAGTTTGCTTGTGCACCCACTGCTCCAGCAGCTCCTGCGCCACCACCACCCGCGCTACCTTTATTCGTACCGCCGCCTGGTCCACCAGAATTACCCTGGGCTGGCGTCGTTGCTGGTGTGTTACCAGCAAGAGCGGTTCCGTTCGAAGACGCACCCCCACCTGAACCACCGCTTGTTCCGGGGCGAGTCGTCCAATTACCCATAGTACCGGATCCGCCACCGCCACCAGCACTTGTCACCGTTGCGAACGTAGAAGATCCACCGGCTGCGCCTGCCTGTCCATCCGGAGCAGCGCCGCCGGCTCCACCCGCTCCACCCGCTCCAACGATGAGTGAATATGAGGTAGCGGATGTCACTAAGAATTGTGTTCCCTCGCGGTATCCTCCTGCTCCACCACCACCTCCCATATTGGACCCTCCGCCTCCGCCGCCAGCTACAACCAAGTACTCGAGAGCCAAATTATAAGTAAACCCATCCTCAAAAGAGGCATTCAATAATTCGGGATTTATAACCTCCACCAATGCAGGGCCAGCCACTTCAGCCGGCGTCACCGCTGTCAAAGAGGTTGAGGAAACGACCGTGACTCCAGTAGCAGAGGTGCCTCCAAGCTTAACAGTCATACCCGAGACAAAATTTGTTCCTGTAATTGTGACGGTGGTTCCTCCTGATGTGGATCCGCTATTTGGAGAGATGCCTGTGATCGTCGGGCTTGGCCATGTGTAGGGCTTTGCGCTCACCTCGTCAGACAAGGCACCGATCACTCCATCTTTTATGGCAGCTACCCTGTAGTAATAATTTGAGCCTCCGGTTAACGAATTGTGTGTGTAGAGTGAAACGGCGTTAGTTATCACCGATGACAACACGGTTACGCCAGAAGTGTTTGACCAGTAAAGAGTATAAGAATCTGCGCCAGCGACCGGGCCCCACGCCAGGCCAAGTGACGTCAGGTATCTGATTGGTGCGGAGATCTCTGGCGCTGACAACTGAGTGGTATAAGAACCAATCAATTGGCAACTGGACTCATTTAGTAGCGAGTCTACAGCTTTTGCATGAATCAAGGTCACAGCACTTGTCGGTAGTGCATCGGATGTCATGGTTTGGTAGCCAGCAGATAACAAAATCGGCGAGGATAGTGTGTTTTGACACAAGGAATCACCGTAAAGCGTGGTCGTCGCAGCCTCGCTTAGTGTGAATTCCACGGTTGGCGTGAAATTTGAACTACTTGGAGTCGCCGACACCACGCTAACACCAGAAAAGCTAGGACCAGCAGAATCAAAGGTTCTTGATAGTGGTGACGCTAAGAGATTGTTATTTCCTGCAGCGTCTTGAGCCGCCCCGGCTGCAATATTCACAGTAACTGTGCCTTGTGCCGATGGTGTGACTTCAACTGTGTAAGTTGTGCCAGAGCTAGAGAATCCGGACTTCGTACCGTTTGTCACTGTGACATCAGCATCGACAAATCCAATGACGTTTTCTGAAAATATAATTGTTACAGGGATCGGACTAATCTTTGTCGGATCACTGGATGTCGATGTGATCGTTACTGTCGGAGCAGTATTATCGAACGTATAGACGGAGGTCGATACCGTTGAATTAAGCCCACCCAAGTCGCATGTCAGAGCTTTGAGAGTTGTATTGGCAGCAGGAATAGTTACATTTGTCGGCTGGCTTGATGATGCCGTTCCGGAGGAACAAGTAGGATCTGTGCCGTCTGTGGTATACCGGAATTCCTTGAAATTGGTGTCTGAAGGAACACCCTGCTGAATCGTGGTGGTAAAGCTAGCGTTAAATGCTTTTGATGCATCAGCGATGACTGGTGTTTGGGGTGATGTGTTATCATGGACGATGGTGTCACTGACGCAGGCGCTCTCGTTACCTGCTACATCTCTAAACTTCACGTAAACACTTGCAGTGGCGTTAG
>JBIIGV010000028.1:0-28685 GCA_044236265.1 Oligoflexales bacterium | reverse complement strand
CGCCCGCAAGGGTGGGGGGGCAACGTCTATTTCAAGGGGCACTGATGGCAGATGGAGCTTAAAAGCCACTTGCTATAAACTTTCGGCTGAGCCAAGAAATCTCGAACTAGACAGTTCCGGCACCCTGTCAAATCCACTGAACGTGTGAGGAGTCCATTGAAGTACTGGTTGATGAAATCTGAACCCGACACTTACAGCTGGGACGATTTGGAGCGTGCGCCGAAGCAGACTGGATCATGGGATGGTGTTCGTAATTATCAAGCGCGAAACTTCATGCGCGACGAATTCAAAATCGGCGATCAAGTATTTTTTTATCACTCATCTTGCGCAGAACCTGCAATCATGGGCTTGGCAGAGGTCGTGCGAGAAGCCTACCCCGATCCGACCGCGATGGACCCCTCCAGCGACTATTATGACGAGAAATCCGCAAAAAAAGGCAATAACCCTTGGGTCATGGTGGATGTGCAGGTCAAAAAGCGCTTTAAACAGCCAATCACTCTCGCTGAGATCCGCGGTATCCCCGACCTGAGCGAGTTGGCCCTCCTTCGCCCGGGGCAGCGTTTAAGCGTGCAACCAGTCTCCCACGAACACGCTAAAAGACTTATTAAACTATCGTGACACTACGTCAGAATTTCATTTAACACGCGTCGACGCGCTGCTCTCAGCTGCGATTTTTTGTACTTGGTATGTGACGCTTTTCCTGTCGTATTTATGTTCCAAGCGCTTTTGTCCATGACCTGGATCTCAAATGGGAAAAATGAAAATTCATCATCACCGGAAAGACGGGAGATATTCCGCAGTACACTCACTAGTTCTGCTATGTGGCGAGAGAACACATTGCCAAGTGGCATTTTCTCGAGTTCGCTCTGCAAACTTTTACGAAGTGTCGTCAATGGCCTTGGAGCGCGAATCAATTGCCGGCAGGTCATTTGGATCGCACGATACTCCGTTCCACTGTGGAGATTTTCTTTATCAACTACGGGCGGGGGAAGCTCCATGGACTCCATGCGGATCTGAAATTCCTCACTCGAGAGTTTTCCCATCATATAATCTGAACGTAGTTGCTCAACGAGCGCACAAAAAGCATCAGGATCAATAATCGAGTTTCGGCTGCGAGATGGAATGGCGTTTGGAAAACTAATCACATGGCTTTTTTGCAGTAGCTTTACAATTTGCATGACATCGCTCTGATGCTCTGCAATGAAACGCACGCCCAGCATGTCGTAAATGGTCTCGGCCACATTTGCTCGCTTATGCAGGAGCTTTAAAAGAACCGAATCTCGCGATTTTTGTGTTTTCCATTCAAGCTTGTACAACCTGATGCGCTGGTCATCAAATTGAACCCAAGCATCACCACGCTCATCGTGGGCAACAACAGACTGGATACGCGCCACGATTTCATCACGGGCAACATCAATAGACGAGTACCGGAATGCACCCTCGATATGAGCAATCGTGTGCATCACTCGCAAAACAGCGCAACTCCAAATCCGTCGCCGCTGATTTTCAGCCGTTCGGTCGCAGGCCCACAACAGAAGATTCCTGGCATCACTGCATAGCAACACATCATCGGGGGGTTGGTTTCCCCCCTTCCACTCTTTTGGCATTAACCATCGTTCAATAAAACTAATCGCCTCACAAATTGCGGCATGCATGAGACGTGCATCATGAGTTTTATCAGGATCATACCCATAGCTTTTAAGGAAGGTTGTCGCCTCGTCAAGTCCCGCAATCTGAATTTCGGGCAGGTCGATTGAGGAGCGGCCCCCAATCAGAACATTCATAATTGGCCAGGAAAAAGTCCATTCATCCAATAACTTTTTCTTGATGTCAGTTGCCATTGTCATACCAGCTTGCAGAGTTCATGGTAGACTTAATTATAAGACACCAAGAGGAATATCACCACCATGCGAATTCACTGCTGCCTAGCATTGTCGTTTATGTTTTCCTGCGTCGCATTCGCTAGCAGCGAACCTAAGAAAGCTGACGCTCATGGCGGCGGACACGCCGAAGAAAAAAAGGCAGATCCCCACGGAGGTGGACATGGCGATGCCCCTGCCGAACCGCAAGTGCCGCAGGGTCCCAAGAGGGAGTATAACCCAGGGAAAGTCACAAAATTTCCTGGTTTCAAAGCTACCTTGGTCGGCTCGGGCGAGCTCATTGAATTTAAGCCAGAGAAGGGGCGGGCTGCGGTCATCATATTTGTCGCAAGTTGGTGCGACCCCTGTCAGGTTCTCATGGGCGAATTCAACCAGCTTGCAAGAAAGTACGCCGCTAACAATACGGACATCTACTTTGTTTTCGCCCACGATACAAAAGAAGATGCCGCAGGTTTCTTAAATGAGCATAAAACTACAGCCAAGGCAGTCATGGCTAATAACGAGCTTTTGAAGGCATTTAAAAATCCAGAACTGCCGAGTATTTATCTATCTGACCGATGGGGCTTGATGGTCGATCGATTTATCAAAACGAAAAAGAGCGACATCGAAAAAGTTGATGTCGCCCTTGGCAAAATTACGACTCTCTAATCAGATCATCAGCGTGAGCGACCTGCGTCGAGTGACGATGCAGACTGAAGCATTTCAGGACGCCAATCGGTCCTGATTGGAACCATATCAAAATTCTTGTTCGACTTGGTGTTGGTGAGCATAGATCCATACGGCGTTTTCACCGCACCGCCGATATCCGTGTCCTCAAAATCGATTTTTGTTTTGGAACCAGTCTTCGAGCGACCCTCGCGCTTGATAACGCGCTCTCGATCACCGCCGCCACCTTTTTTCTTGGTTTCTTTTGCGACTAGCTGTGGACTCGCAATGACCATCGCTAAAAACAGCACTCCCCATATACGCATAAACCCTCCTCAGACCCCTTCTTTAACGGTATTTTTTGAGATTTCCTTAGAAAAACAGGCGATGGAGGCGTAACATCCTGAAATCACTTGGGTGATTGGGTGCGCAAAAGCTGCTATAATGTATTTAAGATTCGATGATCTCAGGGTCTTTTAAGCAGAAGGATCTCAAAAATGCATGGCCTCCTGACAGCTTTCTACGTTCTCTCGGCAAGCATACTGGTCATATCACCGTCCCGCTTGATGGCCATCACATCAAGTTCCAACTCGATTCAGGTAGCTCCAGCGACGAAAAATTGGATGCAGCTTGACACCGGCTTATCCTTCATCAAGCCAAATATCGACGCAAAACATATTGCATTTATTCCGTCTGGTATTGCGGGGATCAGAATTTTAAACACTAAAACGGGCAAAGTCATGGAACCAAGTGGGCGTCACGTCGGCGCCTCGTTTTTCTGGTCGCCTGACGGAAATCGTTTATTCTATCGTGAATTGACCGCAGAGGCAGGAAAGACTGTAAGTCGAATCCGAGCATGGGATGTCGTCCTCAACAAAAATATCGAAATCGACTCCTTCAATGGATCCAGCGGTTTGTTAACGTTTGATCCTCGCGATAACCGCCTCCTGTTGATGTATGAGAAGGGCATTAAGAGTAAGAAGTTATTGTTTCCAGATAACCGGCTTGCCTTCTGGCAAAAGTCCCAACGCAAAGACCTCGGTAAATGGGTTATGGCACAAAAAGGTGCAACCTTCGTTACAGACGGCGGCTTTGTGATGCAAAAACTTCAAGACGATGACTCGGGCATTGAATCCTTCGACATTTCACCTGATGGTTCCATGGCCGCATGGGCCACTCGCTCAGGAAAAATTTATACGAGCGCAACCGGCGCAAAACCAGAATTTTTGGACTGGGGCCGTGACCCCAGATGGCACCCAGAGAAAAACATGCTGGTTTATGCCGGAGGTCGAATGGTGGGAAATAAACCATCCGATTACGACATTAAGATCACTTCACCGGGGCAAAAGGGATCGTTTCTAACTGCAACACAGCACACTGCAGAGCGTTGGCCAGCTTGGCACCCCGATGGCAAAAGTATTTTTTATACGACTGACGGTTCAAAAGACCTCAACGTCATGGGTTTTGATATGGGCGACAACTCGAACGCCACATCTGACAAGAGTCGGTCAGCGGAAAATTAATTATGGGTAATAGACTTTCACGCTTCATGTTTGCTGCAGCAATGATTCCACCGAACGCGCCTTTATCGGAACGGATCGCAGTTCTCAGCAAATACATTTCTCCGCAGCCTGGTTCCAATATCGAAATCGATCGCAGCCTGACAGTTTCGAATGCAGTGACGACTAAAAAACCAGAACAGCTTTATGGATGGATAAAATTGAGCCCTCCAAAAGGTCAATGCTTCGTGGTGACCACTGACAAAAATCGTCCAGATCAAAACATTTGTAAAACAACCAGTCTTAAATGGTTCTTAAAAGACTTGGACGCTGAGCGTGCCTCAATTTCATGGTCCATAAAGACCTCTCCCCAAGACTTTGGAACCCCTGTCAGCTGGAGTACGCCTTACACAATCGCCAAAGTTTTGCCAGCAGGCTCGAAATTTAATACCGAAACCAGCTTACCGGAGTTTTTCAAAAGCTGTACCGCAGCGCTAGGTCGAGATGACGGAACTTTGCGCAAAATCACTCTTACAAAATTCAACAACCAAAAATGGATCATACGGTTTCCCGACATTGACACGCCACTGACCGCTAAAGAAAAAATTGAAACTCCACCTCCTGAACCTAAAAAAGATGACGGTGGTCATGGTGGCGGCCACGGCGACGGGCATGAGGAGAAAAAAGATGACGGTGGTCATGGTGGCGGGCATGGAGAGAAGAAACCAGAAGAGCCAACTGCATCCGAGGATAAAGAAAAACTAAAAGACGAGCCCGAACCTTGGACGATGAATTCTGGCCGTGGTTTTGAAATGAACGTTGAAAACTTTGTAAGTAGTGGAGCAATGCCACCTGGAAAAAAGGGCACCTGTCGTTACGTCTATGACTACCCCCCGGGTGACTTTTCTAAGGGTCGCTTGGAGTGTCACCACACTGACGAGTATCTTTACGTATACGCCCTGATCCCATGCATGAAACAACTGCTTCCTACAAAAAAATAGCTGCTCATGGCAGACCTGGGATCCCCAGTCCCGAGAATCTAATCAAGCCGCCAAGCCCTCAATAAACACAATAAATTCATTATTTTAAAACAATCTTTCAACACAGATAAAGTTCCATTGGTTGCCTGACGATAACTCCTTTCGGGAGTTGTCGATGCATCTTAATTTAGTAACGACCTATCTTAACCGTTGGCCACTGCGACTGGTTCTTTTCGCATTGGTTTTCCTGCAAATGAGTTGCCGTCGCCCCGCGGAGGCGCCATCGCGGGAAAAATTCACAGTTGCAGATCGCAATTCAACCAACATCGCTTTGATTGTCGGCAGCCCCAATGATCTGGGCGGCGTTGCTCGAGACGTCATTAATGTTTCAAACATGATCAAGCAAAACGATCTCGGCTATCAAGTCGAGGTCATCAATAATGCGACCAGAAGCCAGATTTTGTCGAAAGCCAAAGAGATTTCATCTCGACTCTCACCTAATTCAACCGTTTTCTTCTATTTCAGCGGTCATGGATCTGAGGACGGTGCGTTAGCGACGCAAGAATATGGATCAATCACGCTACGCGAAGTTACAAATAGTCTTGGCAGCAATGTCTCGGGAAAAAAATTTAAAAGATTCATCAGTGTCATTGACGCTTGCTACAGCGGGCAGAGCGCCATTGGATCTCAGGCCGTTTTTTTGTCATCATCATCCAAGGATTTTTCAATCGAAAACTTTATATCGTCGCTGGCGTCAGATTCTGATAATGGACTTTTTTCTGCAGGCGCAGACAACGCGGGTTCAGATGGAGCTGTAGCGTCGGGCCGCTCGCCAACTTTTGAACAAGGTCTGGTCTTGGCCGCAGCTAAGCCGAGTGAAGAATCACTTGATGGTGGCGATAGCATTGGCGGTGTATTTACTTCCTCGTGGCTTGAAGCCATCAGAGCCGGAAAAGGAACAACGCTGCAACAAATTCTCGAGCGGTCCAAGCAAATTACCGTGATGAACTCCGGTGGATCCCACACGCCAGTCTGGAAGGTGATGCCTGAGTCCTTGCTGCAAGAGCGATTCGATCGTAGGGATAACACATCGCAAGGACAGGCTAGTAACAATGCACAAGTTCCGATCGATCCAGGAACGCCGGTAACGTCCAATCAGCACCCGTCCCCTAACCCGGCACCGCCGACAGCAGCTCCAGGCGGCACTGTGATAACTGTTGGCAGTAATCCTGTACCTCCGCAGGGACCTCCGCCCATTGCCACCACTCCATCTAATCCTCCAGCTGGACAATCTGATGACTCTGAAAGGGATATTTGGGGGGCGCTTCTGAGAACAATAACTGGCGAATAACGGAACTAATGATGATCAAGCCGCAAACCTTTTTAGCCATCATCACCGCAGCAAGCATTATGGCTGCGTGCGCAGAGGGCAATTTCAGTGCCGGCGGATTATCACAAACAAAATGCAAAAAAGGCGACAACAACTGTAAACCATCAACTGGGAAGGGCGGAGATCTGATCTCTACCGACGGAGAAGGACTTTGTTTAAAAAAGGCTCCGGCTATCGACTTCATTTTAGCCATGGATGTTAGCGGAAGCATGAAACCTCAGAGCGAAAGGGTAAACGCCGCATTTTCAAATTTGGCAGCAAACCTTTCGAACATGACCATTGAAGGTCTAGGCAAGGTACCAACTGTGCGCTTTGGTTTGATCGCTTTTGAAGACGTCATCCAGTTCGAATCACCGATGTCGAGTAATTTTCAGTCGGTAAAACAGATGATCAGCGAGAAATTCAACGCCGTATTCCAAGGTGGCGACTCTTCCGAGGCAGGACTAATGGCTGCCGCACGGGGTCTAAGCCTGGCTCGAAACAATAAAGACTCGATTAAAGTAATGTTTTTGGTCACAGACGCTTTCTCACATGATGGCACCCCGACAGGTGCTGCAAATGCCGTCAGAAACTATGATCCAAAGGATGTTCTTAGCGTGCTATCCGAAAGCGACATGCGCCTCACCTTTATCTACACTGCTACCCCAAAAACAGGTGGGAACAAATCACCGTCACCCGAGCCGCCCTTTCCGAATGCAGTACAACAATGGGAGTCAATAAGGTCCACAGCAGCAAGTGCAGGCGGCCGCCCCCAACTGGGACAAGATTTTGATGTCTCTTCATTTACGGCTGACGAAGTCAGTGAAAGCATTCCGAAGAATATAGCTAATCAACTAAGAAAATGCCTTTGATCGGTAATCCAGTTACCGCAAAACCAACTTAAAGTAATGCTTCTTGCCTTTGCGAATCAGCGTACCGGAACCATCAGCAAATTTTCCAGCGTCAAGCATGTATTTAAAATCGGTGATCTTGACGTCATCAATCGTTAGACCACCTTGTTCGACCAGACGACGCGCCTCACTCTTAGATTCGCAAATCTTTGTTACCACCAACACGTCCAAAATGGGCATGGCGCTGCCAAATGTCGCACGTGAAATCTCGACCACAGGTGCATCGCCACCGCCAGCACCACTAAAAAGACTTTTTGCCTGATCTCGAGCTTTTGCAGCATCGTCCTCTCCATGGATGAGCTTCGTCACTTCGTAACCCAAAATGGTCTTCGATTCATTAATAGCTGCATCTTTCATCCCACCTAGTCGACGTACTTCGTCAACCGGAAGATCGGTAAAATAAAAGAGGCACGTTTCCACCATGTCATCTTCGACATTGCGGAAATACTGGAACAAGTCGTACGGCTTGGTCATATCGGGATCAAGCCAGACAGCACCCTCTTCCGTTTTTCCCATTTTCTTGCCAGCTGAGTTCACTAAAAGAGGCACGGTACAGATAAATGCCTGTTTCCGCTCTTTACGGCGAATCAAATCCATTCCACCGATCATGTTACTCCACTGGTCATCTCCACCAACCTGCACGGTTACGCCCCAGGAGCGATTCAGATGCAGAAAGTCATAGCTCTGAAGAATCATGTAGTTGAACTCAAGAAAGCTTAGACCCTTTTCATAGCGCTGCTTAAAGCACTCAGCTGCGAGCATCCTGTTTACCGTAAAGTCAGCACCAATCTCCCGCAGCAGTGGAAGGTATTTCATGTCGCGAAACCAGTCGCCATTGTTCGTCATCGCAAAGTTGTCGGATGAAAGGTCAAGGAATCGTCCAAACTGCTTCTTGAGCTTTTCGATACGGCTATCGATCAATTCAACAGTTAGCATCTGACGCATTTCCGTTTTTCCGGATGGATCTCCAATCATGGCCGTAGCTCCGCCCATCAAGACCACAGCTTTGTGTCCTGACTGCTGCCAGCGGCGCAGAGCCATAATAGGCATTAAATTGCCGACATGCAGGCTTTCTGCTGTCGGATCAAAGCCAGCGTAAGCCGATCTTTTACCTGACGACAAATGCTCTACCATCTCCTCAGGATGGGCCACTTGGGAGAGCATATTACGGGATTTCAAAAGCTCGATATAATTCATGAGTCTATCCATCAGATCAGGTTAATGACTTACAGCTAAATCATAATAGAAACGCAGTCTAAGTTGCCAGACATTATTCCGACAAATGCACTCACAGATCAAAGAGGCTCACCGTCATACTCAGGAAGCGGAAGTGGCGGTTCTTTGGGTAAACGAAAACTTCCTGGGCGATTCTTTAATCCGGGTATTTTCTCCCCAAGAATTGTTCGCACTGCCACCGAGGCGCAAGTCATCCCAAAACAACTGGTAACAAAGGCGGCTGTACCCATAATCATCTTGCGACGATCTTTGCTCACAGGATCCAAGGCCGCCAGCTCCTCAGGTGTGATGTCTTCAGCATCTTCAGGAAACTTAGGCTCCACAGGAATCCGCAATGGTTCAAGACTAATGACTGTCGGCACGTAAAAGCGTCCAGTTCTCGGGAACATGTGGCGTTTACGTAAGTAAATTCGGACCATGCGTGCAAGACTGTCATCTTTTGTCTCAGATAAATCGACCACTCGAATCTGGGTCGGATCAAGTCGTCCACCTGCTCCAACGGACGTCACAATCTTGATATTTTTTCTGACGCAGTAATTGATGAGCGCACACTTGTTACCGAGTTGATCGATTGCATCGATCACAAAATCAACCTTACGGTCGAAAATACGACCAATATCAAAACGATCGACCTGTTCTTCCTTCACAATAATGTTGCAATGACGATTAATTAGTTTCAAACGATCATAAAGGGCTTTAGCCTTGGAAACACCCACAGTGGTCTCCAAGGCTGGCATTTGACGGTTGAAGTTATTGATCGAGACTTTGTCAAAATCAATGAGCGTCACAGTCCCAACGCCACTGCGAACAATGGCCTCGGCACACCAAGAACCCACTCCGCCTAGACCAACAATCATCACGTGGGCATGGCGAAGCTTAACAATACCATCATAGTCCACCAGACGCGCCAGTCGCTCAAATCGGCGATCTCGCCCAACTGCGCTTTCACCACCCTGATGATCTTTATTATGACTCGATTTTGGCGCATCAAAGGACATGGTAAACGCTCATAAGCCTTGTATAAAATTAGATATTCCCCAGGAGCGCCTACTTACATCAGACCATGACTTGACCGCTAGCCCTTTTGCATAGGGCACCTTCTAGCCCACGTTCAAGGACGTCTCTGAGAGCCCACCAGACCTCGTCAATTTGTTGGAATCATTTACATAAATGGGCTATCCTCAAGCAAATCTTCATTCATCACCCCGAAGGACCGATTCACTCATGCAGCTCACGTTTCAAATATTACCGCTTTGGATCCTGGGATTAACGGTGTTGGCATCTGGTTGTGGACAGATGACGTCACGATCTAGCGAAAAAGTTTCGATCAAAGTCGTCAGCAAACAAGACGAGACGCCATTTTTTGCGCGATTGGCCACCAATCATGAGCGAATCGTTGTAGCCCCAAGCCAAAGCATTGTCGCGGGTGGTCATACTTTTGAGCTGCCAGATCATGAAGATCTTTTCTTTGTGGAGATCGACAACGCGGACGCTGCGAAAATTTCATCGGAAATATTCCGCAGTGGCAGAGTCGTTGTTTTTTCTGCTCGCGACGAACGCGAAGCATTTCTCTTAGCAAGTAGATTCGGTTTGACGGCTCACCCCAGGAAAATTGATTTATCCGAGATCAAGAATCCATCTGCTCAACAGTCTCCTGAATCGGTATCAAATCTATCTATTCTCTCAACACCAATTAAAGGCCTAGACATTGACCCACTTCGCATGCGCGAGGACCTAGAGTCACTTTCTGGTGCCCGCCCCATTGTCATTGACGGCCAGCAACACACTTTGACCAACAGAGCCTCTGTTGACAACAAGGCGAAGGCCCGTGCCTGGTTGAAGACAGCCTACGAAGCTTTAGGATTCCGGGTTTCAGAGCATCGTTATAGTTCTGGTGTCAACTTAGTCGCCGAAAAGCGCCCAGCAAACCCCGTTGATGATCAAATCATTATGGTCTCAGGGCACCTGGATACAGTTCAAACCGCCGGCGCAGACGATGACGGGTCAGGAACCATCTCATCATTGACCATTGCGCGCGCCCTTGCCGGTAAAGATCTTCAGCGCACGGTGCGATTTGTCGCATTTGACGAAGAAGAACGCGGCCTCGTTGGTAGTACGGCTTATGCTCGCGATCTCAATAAATCGGGTGAAATGTCCAAAATCAACCTCATAAACATCGAAATGACGGGCTACGACAGTGACAATGATGGCGCGTTTCACACCATCGATTGCAACGAGAATACTTCGTCCTCATTAAGCCAGGCATTACTGCAGACCATCAGCCGGGACGGTATCCCATTGAAAAAAATAGACGCCTGCACTAACCGCAGCGATCATGCCGTTTTTTGGGAGTACGACCGGCCGGCTATTGTTGTGAGCCAAAATTTTTTCGGTGGCGACGGCAATCCCTGCTATCACCGGACTTGCGACACGGTCCAAAAGGTCAATTGGACGTACATGGAAAAAATGACGCGCGCCGCAGCGAACACAGTCTACGGTCTGACAAAATAATCAAATGGGCTCAGGTATCATGCGCGCAAGATTTTGCGCAGCAAGTCTCCATATGTCCGCCTTTGATAAGGACCACATAGCAGCCAGAAATGCGGCCGCTTCATCTAAAGACTTCAACCATTCATGGCTGACCGCATTGATATTGGAAACGTCTTTAGCCAAAGGTGGCGCATCACTTTCCAACACAAACCCGGACTGCGGCAACCATCGATAATCATCGTGCTCCAGCCCTCTAAACGAACGCTGACCCAAAGACAGAATAAACCCACGCGCAAGATAGAATTTTGCGACCTCTGACGACCCTCGAAATCCATGCACCAAAGCACCCTTAATCGACACATTCTTTAGGAGGCTCTGCATAACGTCATGGCCTTGAACTACATGCAGCACCACGGGCAACCCGACCCTATGCGCAAGCTCTAATTGGCGCAGGCACCACCGTGACTGCTTATCCAACTGCTCCGTCGTTCTTTTTGGATGAAAATCTAGCCCAACCTCCCCAATCGCATCGGCACCGGTGATTGAATTTTCAAGGGTGCGAAACATCGCCTCCAACTCGGACTCATCGTGATCGCGAACGGTCCAAGGGTGAATTCCCACCACCGGGGAAACAAATGTCGGCCTGGCTTTTTTTAGTTTTGCCTGAAATAGCCACTCCTTAGGGTCGACTCCTCCAAGAACAACGCGTTCAAGGCCCAATGACTTCAATTGATCGGCTAGCAGAATCATGTCCGCTCCGAGTCTTGGATCAGAAAGATGGGCGTGGGCATCAATCATAATAAGAAGCACCTAATCGGTAGGCTTTTGTTTATATTTTAGACAGAGTGCTGAAACTTCCAAAGCCTGATGGCTCAAGACCGACCCCATCTAACCCTATCAGTTTAACATATTTAGCTTTTGGTGGCTTTATGCATCCCGAGTTTGATATGGTTCCCTCCTCAAGCTCTTAAAAGGATCCTCACTATGCGTGAAAAATTCGTCAAGCAATGGACCGACACGTTTTCAGAACAGATCGATGCGCGTTTGGACAAACGTGCCAAGATGATGGAGATGGGCTCTTTGTCTTACAAGACAAATTTAAAGCCGAACGTTTCGTCTGTTGAGCTACGCAAACGCCACGATGCTCAGACCAAAGAAGAACTTGCCGGCATCTCCACAGATTATGCGCTAGCGGGTCGAGCGATGCTGGTCCGAGACTTTGGAAAAGCTGCATTTATCGACTGCGATGACGGCGCGGGACGAATGCAAATTTATGTAAGCAAGAATGATCTATCTGAAGCTGATTTTGCCGAGTACAAGCTCTTGGACTACGGCGATTTTATATGGGCGCGCGGCCACATGTTCCGCACCGGAAAAGGCGAATTGGCCATCCACGCCAAAGAATTCAAACTCGTCACCAAATCTATTCGTCCGCTTCCTGAAAAGTTTCATGGCCTGACAGATGCAGAGCTATGTTACCGCATGCGCTATGTCGACATGACCATGAATGCCGAGAGCCGGGATACGCTGCGCAAGCGCAGCATGATTGTACGCTATATTCGTGATTTCTTTTACGACCGTGGCTACCTCGAAGTGGAAACACCGATGATGCACTCTGTCGCCGGGGGAGCAACTGCCAAGCCATTTTTGACCCACCACAACGCCCTAGATATGGAGCTATTCATGCGCATTGCGCCTGAACTTCATTTGAAGCGACTGCTTGTGGGCGGATTTAACAAAGTCTTTGAGATGAACCGTTGTTTTCGCAACGAAGGCCTTTCCATCAAGCACAATCCCGAGTTCACGTCGATCGAGTTCTATGAAGCCTGGGCCACTTATGAAGATCACATGCGACTGACTGAGGAGTTGCTAAACGGGCTTGTTCGTCACTTATACAACAAGGAGTCGGTGACCTTTGCCGAGCGAGAGATCAGCTTCGCAATGCCATTTAAGCGCATGACGATGCGCGAGGCGGTTGTCGCTTCGACCGGTTTAACGGAAGCAGAAACACGACAACCGGCGTCCATGATTCAAAAACTGAAAGCAAAGGGTCACGATGAGAAAACTCTTACAAAACTATCTGCTGACAAGCTGATGGTTCTTTGTTTTGAGGAGTTCGCCGAGGGCGGTCTCGTGCAGCCAACGTTTATTACCGACTTCCCAACCGAGATATCACCGTTGGCTCGGCGTAATGACAAGAACCCCGATGTCGTAGACCGTTTTGAATTATTTGTGAATGGTTGGGAGATCGCCAACGCTTTTAACGAGCTTAACAACCCCACCGATCAGCTTGAACGCTTCTCCGAACAGGCGGAGGCTAAGGCTGGCGGTGACGAGGAAGCCTGTGACGTTGACTATGATTACGTCCGCGCACTCGAATACGGAATGCCGCCGGCTGCAGGCGAAGGAATTGGTATCGATCGTTTGTGTATGCTTTTGACAAATAGTCCTAGCATCAGGGATGTCATACTATTCCCTCTGCTTAAAAAAGAAGAGTTTTTTGAAGACTGAATCAAAGCATTATTGACTAACATATAACTGCCGTATGGCTTCATTTTCTAATAGAAGCGATACGGCGGTTGCTATTATTAGCTTACAGATTAATCTTTCGTCACCTATCTTATTATCGCTAAGCAGCTGAATTTATTATTCTGTTCTGTTGCAATTTTTAATATTTCCAAGCTCACAAATAAGCGTTACACTGTTTTACAAGAGTCAATCAAAGTTGTGTTTTTAATAGTTCGCATGGAATGCGGATGTTGTGGTGCGCTGCCGCTAACTGCAGAAGGAGCCTGCATGAAACTCAAGTTGTCCCATTTACTCTTCACCGTCCTAGCCATGACCATGAGTGGCGGGTATTCCGCCAAAGCCTCTCGATCCGACGGCGGAAAAGAGCAACTTAGTCTTGCTCAATTCAACCTGCGTTGGTTTGGATCCAAAGAACACAACACATCTCAAAACAAAGCCGCCAGCAACGAGAGTCGAATACAAACGATTCGCAAACACATGACTGACAGCGGCCTGATGGCTGACGTCTTGGCATTTGAAGAAATCGTTGATGTTAAACTGCTTTCTGACGTTCTGCTTGAAAAACGCTATAACTGTTATTCATACAATCACAAAGACCCAGAGCATCAGCACGTAGTCGTGTGCGTCAAGCCTCATTTAAAATTTGAAAAAGCTCCCGGTTCAAAATCCTATACTTTAGACGAAGTCGATCTCAATGGAGAGCTTCGACCAGCAGTTCACGGGATCGTCAAAACCAGTGGCGGGAAAGCCGTCATGCACCTTTTCGCCGTTCACTTGAAGTCTGCACCAGATTTTTCGTCGACCAGACTCCGACAGATGGAAGTCATTTCAAAATATATTAAGCGCGATGGCGAAATTCTACCGGTGACAATCGTTGGCGACTTCAACACATACGGTGATGACCCAGAAAATTTCTCCAGAATCCTTGCTGGAAGCCAAATGGAAGAAGTCCCATCTCCTGAAAAATTTTCCTGGGCAACGACTCACGAAAGCTATGAACCTGCGAAATTTGATCGTGCCTGGATCACTGGGACTTTAGCAGATAAAGTCAGCTTTCATCACATCATTGGCCCTTGCAACCAATCTGATCGCAGGACCCTCCAGAGATATAACGACACCGTCTCTGATCACTGCGCGGTAAAGACTGTTTTCAATTTGGATTAATAGTATGTACAAAAGAAAACCCGCTCCGATTGGAGCGGGTTTTTTTGTTCTTGGACCAAATCAAATCAAAGTCGCTCAGGCCTGGTCTCTTCTACTGAACTTATCGTATCGACTTCGACCGATGATGTATCCTCACGACTTAGCCCCTGACAAGGACTAGCCGGAACTACACCAGTTCGTAAACGCTCAGACATTTTAACAATTGGCTCCCCACCAAGACGAACTTTTGCCTGAACTGCTTTCATGAATAATTTCTCACAGCCTGCAATTTCATTCGCTGGCATGGAATACTTCTGTTGATAAGCCCAACGCGGCGCTACAAATGCGTAAGCCTTCCCAGCATACTTAGGATCTGGCGATGCAATGACGCGGTCACCCGAGGTACCTTCCCAGGCACGAGCATAATATGTCATGTGGAGACGGGGAATATCTGTCATCTTCCCCGAGAAAGATGCTCGGCTAAAAGCTGGAATTTTTTTGATTTGAGCGACCGCTTTTTCAATACCACTACTGTTAGCATTGCCACTACGCTCGATGTTCACAACGGTTAAGCCATTTGCTGCAAGAATTCGTTCCACTTCTGCTTTTGCAAACGGCCCATCTGTCAGCACTAGTTCAGGCTTATGCGAGGAAACTATCTTCTTAAGCAGCGATTCTCTATAAGGCTTAGTAGCATTGAATGTTTCTTGCCAATCGGGATCCTGACCGTATGGCGCAGTTTTAATGACAAGATAATTTGTACCAACACCCATGCTGTCCATTACTGACTGGAGATATTGGCCCCGAGTTCCAGTGAGCGCTCTTGCCGTAATCAGATCGTCATAACCATCTGGATCAGCGACGATCAAAACACGTGGAGCGTTAAAGGTACCGCGGTAGTGTGCATAATCACCGTTATCGTCGCGCTTGCGGATGAAGTTTTCGTCTTTTGGTAGGGATGTTTTCATCAATTTTGCAAACTCTTCAGGCGGTCCCGGATCAAATGCGTAGCGACGATTTTTCAGGCTTTGGGTGCGGGAACCATCGGTGCTATTCGGTTTAGTCAGCCAAACTTCGCTATTAGGCGGATAAGACGACGGACTTGCGTAGGTCATCGCTTTGATCGCCTCCTGATCAAAACTAACTTTGTCGCGCGTACCGAAGACAATCACATTCGTAGACATGCGAGATGCCGACGATACATTCACCATACGCGAATTAGGAGCTCCGAAATCATAGTACTCTGTTCCCATCGAAGCTCTTGCATAGCGGTAGTCTTTGCCTTCCGCAAACGCACTCGAAAATCCACGATCTGGCTCAATCTTCCAGCCAGATCTGCTGTAAGGCTCAAGCGGCTTGATTCCATTTTTTACGGCAGCGGAGGCATCTGTATCAGTCATGCTACTCAATGCAGTCGGGTGTGGTAACTGGGTGACAAGCAAATCGCCATCGATCAAAGTTCCATCCTGTAGCTTCATCCCTTTGAGCGAAATCGTCTGCTTACCGTTGACCATCATTTTACGGTTTACATCGTAGCCACCAATTTGGGCCGGATGAATCACGCCACTTCCCTTAACGCCGCCGCGCGAGAAAACCATTTTCTGGGTCCAGCGTGACGGGTTGGCATTGAAATCTTGCTGGAATCGCGAGCGCAACTCGTTCATCTTGGGTTCATCTTCGTAGTTCGGCGCTTGACCATTGAACTCTCGGTAAAGATCTTTTCCGTCAGCCGTCAATGGGCTTATAGCCTGAGTGTTACCGCCGCTATAGACATATTGAAATTCTGGCACCTTGATATTCGCCAGTTCTGCCGCATCATAGCGACTACCAACCGTTCCGCCGTTTGCCGTAATGAATGTGCCCATGGTGTCTCGTGCTGCACCACCGAACAAAACGATCATCTTCAGAGACTTTTTATTATTTTTGATAATCCAGGAAATCAACTGATTGCGCCACTTGACGATTGGACTTTCAAGATCTTGAGATAGCAACCAAACAGGATTTGAAGTTAGAGATCCGTACGATAGCTTCTCGCTTCCAGACGCACCATTAACGATGGGAGCATCAAAAAATGAGTACTGCCAGCGAATGGTATATGGGAATGTGTTAATGAAAGCAGCACTCGAGCCAACACCAAAATATTTCGCCAGATCTTGTGCTCGCCCACCGAATCCTGCGGTCGCCGTGCGGCCAGCAGCCTCAGCGATATGGGTGGCATCCTGACCAATGAAAAGAATCTTTACACTGTTTGGCTCTTGGAGCATGCGCCACAAAACTGGACCAAATGCTGGACGAAACATTTGATCACCAAAGATGGCATACGAGAGACCGGGGAAGTAAGGAATGTTTGCTTGGAGATTGATTAGTTCGTTGCCAATGTCCGTTTTAGGGTTCGGCCCTGCATCATAAGACCAAATCGGATAAGACCCACGTCCAGATAATTCATCACCCTGAACCCGTGAAGCATCTGTTCGAGGCTTACACGCATAACTGAGAGCAACAAAAGCCAAACTCATGGCAAAAATTGATGCAATTCGTAACGGACGCGTAGCATTTACCTTCATGATGACCCCGTAAAAAGGTTATGATTTTTGATGATTAAAGGTCTTCTACTATGGTAAGCGGATTTAAAGAGAGCTTCAAAAAAACCAGACGTAAATGTATAAACCATCGTGATTTCATCTATATAAGAGAATTTTTCGTGTTTTTTTTAGTCGGCACAGTATCGTTCGGGAATACTTAAAGTTTTCGATATTTTTTAGTTCCCATAAAACTCGTGCCTGTCTGTTTTGATCCCGGAGGAGATTTTCACATCATGAATCTTTTACTGTTTGTTGTTGCATCCCTGTCATTGCCGGCATTCGGGAAAGACATTCAAAAAAATAATTATCCCGCTGCATGGTGGCAACCGGTACCACGAAGTGATGCCGCCTCATGGGAGATTCTTCCGCAGGACGCTAAACCTGGAGAGGTCATTTTATCTAAACGGACTGAGCTCGGAATTCTTTCCAACTTCGCAACAACACCGATTGAGCTTGATGGTAAAACATATCCGAGTGTTGAAGGCTTCTGGCAAATGATGAAATATCCTGAAGGAGCAAATGATGAACGCTTGAAATTTCCCAGGCTGGTGTGGAAATTTACGCGAGATCAGGTTGCGAAAATGACTGGCTTTGAAGCAAAGCACGCGGGCAACCTCGCAGAGCAAAATATGAAAGAGATGAACATCAATTGGGTCACATACCAGGGCAAAAAAATGACCTATCGCACCGCTGAAAAAGGTGATCACTACAAAATTATTTATAAGGCGATGAAGGCGAAGCTTGAGCAAAATGCGGAGGTTCGACGCCTCCTGACTGCCACCGGTGATCTAATTTTGAGACCCGATCACGAGCAAGGTCATGATGTCCCGCCTGCTTGGAAATATTTCGAAATCTGGATGGGGTTGCGCTCTGACCTTAAAAAATAGACTCGGACGACCATCTCAGTAGATATTTTAAAGATCCTAAATACCCGTAATCACTGAATTAATGCCGGTATTTTGCGATTTTCCCTATAGTTTTTAACGAGCTCCCCGATACCAATCTTGGCCCTATAAAAGGCCGCGTGGAGGGGACGTTTGGTACCAATAACTGGAAAAGTTAGCATCTGGCTGTTTATTGCTGGCTTGTCGCAGGTAGCGTACTCGCAAACAAGTTCATCTTCCTTGTCTAATACAGATACTGTGCTTGACCCCTCCCCTTTCGCCTCTTGCCGGGCTGCAGGAATGGGCGGCGCTCTCAGCACTCTGGCCGATCAACTTGACGCTCTGTACTACAACCCTGCAGGTATTGGTGGACTCGGTCTCAACACTAAAAGTGATGGATCATCGATGGTCAAGTCACTCTATTTTCCATATGCAGCCGGGAGTCTCAATCAGAATGCCGGAACTGTGCGCTCTGAATTTAATGCGCAACAGGCCCAAAATGACGCTAATACAGGAGCAGCGATTATCGATGCCCAATCAGGTAAGCGGCAGTTTGCGCGCGCGTCGATTGTGCCCCTGGGTCTTTTCATCGGTAATACAGCCATAGTCCCTGTAGTCGATCATCAGCTCGCCGCTGTTCCGGTAGGTGACGACTCAGGACAAGTAAAATTACGATACCGGTCATTTACTGGCGTCATGGTCGGCGCCTCGGCTTCAGACAAATCAAAGCGCGTGCTTCTCGGCGTCTCCCAAGCATACGGCAACATTGAAGAAACATCAGGCACCTTCAACTACGTGGACACGGTCGACTCTTATCAGCGGAAAAAAATTCTGAAAGAAAATCGCAGCGGATTCGCTGCGAAATCTCTAAACGCAGGAATCACAATTCGCGTACCAAAGGCTGCTAACCCGGCATTCTCTCTGGTTGCGCGAAATCTTGGCAATACGAAAAATACAGCTAGTAATTCGGAAGACGAGCCTCTTACCTATGAAGAGGACCTAACGGCGGGATTCTCAATATCACCAGCTCTTGGAAAAATTGGGCGTGTTAATTTTATCCTCGAGGGAGGATATCTAACGCAAAAACATATGGCTGCTCGCAAGAAAATTCGCAGCGGTCTCGAACTTCTGCTCGGAGAAGGGTACAGCAAAAGTCCCCTTGGCATCCGCGTCGGAGGCAATGACGCAGGATGGAGTGCAGGGATCCATCTGAACGTGGGACTCATCGGCGTGGAAGCTTCGACCAATGCTGTTGATATCGGAATCAACAATCATCGCGAGATCGAGCGCAGAACTACCGCCATTATCTATATTGATCTTGGATCAATGTGATCACAGGAGTTTTGATGAGCTTTCTCAGCGCCGGACAATTCAAAAATAGACTCCGCCACTCAATTCTCATCTTGCCCCTCTTAATTGGGTGTCGCGGCGCGCAAGTCGCATCGCCATCTATCATTTCAGGCTCTGAAACAGACCCTGTTAAGCGCTCGGAAAACTCGAAAAGCCATCTTCCGGAATTCAGGATGACCAAGGAACTGCCCGATGTATCGAGGCGCCTGACAAACTGGCTAAACACGTGCTGGCTGCAAGCGGGAATCAAGGAACTTGAGTTTGCCCATTATAAGAAAACCGGCAAGGGCCTCGCCTTATCAGCTGAACACATGATGATGTCGAGCCTCCATGAGAGATTTTATCGTATTATTCAAGGCGCAAAAGTTATCTCAGCAGAGTTAGAATCCGGAGGAGAAATGAATGAAGTTCGGCAACTCGCTCGACGTTACGGAGTTATGCCGGAGAAAACTTGGTCACAACCAGCGAACAAGTGGGGCCAGATGGCACTTGAGTTGAACGAAATCGCCCTGCAATATCGTCAAAAGTTCAAAGAACACAACATCCACGGCAAAGACACAAAACCCCTGCTGGCATCTGCAGAGAGTCATTTCAAATCTCTTTTAAAAACATATAACGTTCACCAACCCACCTGGTTTATGTCCGATGGGAAGAAAACATCTCCTTTGGAATTTGCCAAAATGTTTGCTCCAGAAGATCCTGAAGCATATGTAATTTTCCTAGCCAAGCCACATTATCCAAGCAAACCACCTAAGGAACACCTTCAGACGGTTCAAAACGGATTTTTAACCAGCTGGGAAAATATTGAAAAAGCGATCGTTCATGAAATTTCCTCGGGACGCAGTGTTTTACTCTCAGTCAATTGGAGCGACTCTGGAATCCGGATCAAAAATGGAATCATGACCGTGATCCAAAAACCACTGGTCGGACATCTTGACGGTCATGTCGTTAATATCGTTGGTTACCGCCTTGATTCAAAATCACGCATCGAACGTCTCAAAATAGAAAATACCTGGGGTCGATACGAGGGATCCTCAGGGTTCTACTCGGTTTCATGGGACGATTTAAAGGAAATGTATGTAGGAATCAGCATTCCTGACGGATTTAATTTCGCTACATCTTTAGATATGCGCGGCGAAAAGGTACTCGACTAATTCTACCGGTCTGTAAGCACTAATTTAGACAGCGAACAACCGCCATCGGTGGAATATTATTCCACGAGACGCTGGTCCAAGTCAGAGAAAATGCCTCAAACACGGAATCCAACATCCTTTGAACTTTAGGAACTAAAAGAGAGTGTGCATAGAAAAATAAGCGTAACTCGCCATCTGAAACGAGGAGATTCTTAGCTTCTTTTAGAATGACAGATATTGTCCCCTCAGACATAAGTGAAAACGGTAACCCTGCCAGAATAACATCTGCAGGACCGTAGAGCTCAAGTATCTTTTCGCTAGCGTTTTCTGCAAAATCACAGATGACACGCATCCGACTATCAACATTATTCAAAAAATCACAAAACGATTTGTTGGGCTCGACTGCAACACAAAATGATCCATTTGACATTCTCCTGCAGACCTCCGCAGACACAACCCCTGTTCCAGCACCATACTCAACAAACACACCATCTTTTTCAAAGGATATACCCGCTAGCAGATCGTTGACGAATGCCTCGGATGATGGCTGAACAGCTGCCACTCGCAGCGGATGGCGTATGAATTCATTCAGAAATAAAAACTGGTCTTCGTGCGTTCTCATCAAAAGCCTCCGCAGGTGGTTGGCTTGGCGAATAACCACCGACAGAAATCTTTATCTGAGAAAGCACAACGCAACCAGAGAAATCAGAGCTGTGCATGAAATGACGACAAATGCGTTTATAGGCACACGCGTGATAGATTAGTTGCTATCAGGTATTGAACTTAGTTTATTAAGAATTGCACTCATAACCACGTTCCGCTTACCGTCAGATAGCTGCAGCAGTTCGTGCATATCCCCAGAAATCGTCGTCGATGTGCAGTCGACGAGATTTTTACAGAAAGCGTCAGATGCCACTCCATTGACATAAAAATCTGATTCCGGTTTGATGATCGCCACCGGAAGATTTATGTTTTTATAATTGGCGAGAATATCATCTCCTCGATCCAATACCGATGAAAGCCAATCCCAGCTAACGCCGTGGCTGAAAAGATTCGGGTTTTCAACTAAGACACTATGTGAAATGTTCCACCTGACGCTAGAATCTGTCGATTTATTTGTGGCGTACGTTTGATCTTCAACAGGCTTAGACGATTGCCCCCATACGGAGGAGGAACCAAATCCAAACCATCTATAGAATTGGGCAATCAAACCGACAATGCTACTTGGCAAAGGAAGAGCGGGCCGGACTAACGGCGACAGCGCAACGATCGTAGAGATATCACCCGACCGCCGTGCGGCTGCATTGAAAGCAATGAGGGCACCTGTAGAATGAGCCACAAGAATTGGTTTTGATGAATATCTAGATCTGACCTCTTGCTCCATAAATCTTAGAAAGTCATCGATATACCTGTCTGGAGTGTCAACATGCACCAAATAAGCTGTCGGGCCCAGTCGATCACTAGTTCCCTGCCCTGGTAACTCCCAAACATAAAAAGGACCAAGGCCCGTATCCGCTTTAATTAGATCGTAAACCGTTTCCATGTACTTTAGCGCCGGCTCACTATACCCCGGTAGGATCACCACCGGCTTATTTCCAACTCCGCATCGTGCAAATCCCGTCTTTTTTCCACTGCTGGACTCATAGCGAAGCCAAACGCAATTCGTCTTTTGCCAATCACCATAGATATCTCTCCAGGTCCTCGAGAGGTCGGGTTCCGGGACTGCAAATGAGCAGGGGACTTGAATCGCGCTTATCGTTAGAAGAGTAAACACCAAGTTCCGTAGAGATAATTTTTGATTTTTTCCCCTCAATTAACACCTTCCGTTAATGAGCAAAACAAATTTCGTGATATTCTAGCACAGTGACAAAGTCACGAGTCACTGCGAATCCTAACTGATTGCTAGAAAGATTTTTAATTTGGGCTCTTTTAAAACATCTATCGGAAACAAAACCTACCGGTTCTCGACCCTTGCCGATTTAATGGCTAAAGCCTCCCCGCTGAGATCAGGTGACGTACTAGCCAGCATTGCAGCCAAAAGCGAAGAAGAGCGTGTTGCAGCACAAATTTGCATGGCCGATCTCCCGCTCAGGATTTTTGCGTCCGAACATCTCATTCCTTACGAAATAGATGAAGTGACTAGAGCTATCTATGATTCCTGGGATCAAGATGCTTTTCGCCCCGTGTCCCATTTGACTGTGGGACAATTTAGAGAGCATTTACTCCAAGAAAAAACTACTGATGAGGAGCTTATCAAGCTTGCTCCGGGTCTCACTCCTGAAATGCTGGCTGCAGTAAGCAAGCTCATGAGAAATCAAGACTTGATCTCTGTAGCTGCTAAAATCGAGGTCGTAACAAAGTTTCGCTCATCAGTTGGCAAGAAAGGGCACCTGGCCATTCGATTGCAGCCCAATCATCCAACCGATAACATCAAAGCCATCATTGCTGCCACAATTGACGGTCTTCTGTACGGTTGCGGAGACGCTGTTATCGGAATCAATCCCGCGACGGACAGCATTGACCGTATGACCGAGCTTCTGAAGACTCTTGATCACATTATCTCAAGCATGGACATTCCCACTCAATCCTGTGTCCTCGGTCATGTCACCAACCAGATCGAGGCAATTAATCGCGGCTGCCCGGTGGACCTGATTTTCCAATCAATAGCAGGCACTGAAAAAACCAATCAGAGCTACGGTATTAACTTATCGATCTTGAGAGAAGCCATGGATGCGGGTCAATCTTTATCAAGAGGTCAAGGCCAGGTCATGTACTTTGAAACCGGGCAGGGATCATGTCTTTCAGCTCGCGGGCATCACGACGTCGATCAGCAAACCCTTGAAGCCAGAGCATATGGGGTTGCGAGGTTGTTCAATCCATTCCTGGTGAATACAGTGGTTGGCTTCATTGGGCCGGAATATCTTTATGACGGCAAACAGATTACACGCGCTGGTCTGGAAGACCACTTCTGTGCGAAAATGCTGCGCTTACCGATGGGCTGTGATGTTTGCTATACCAATCACGCTCAAGCCGACCAAGATGATATGGACAATTTGATGACGCTACTGGCAATTGCTGGCTGTAATTATTTCATGGGCGTTCCAGGGGCTGACGACATCATGCTCAACTACCAATCTACGTCATTTCACGACGCTCAATATATTCGCGAAACTTTAAAGTTAAAGCCTGCTCCTGAATTTGACCTTTGGATGCAAAGACTCGGCCTTTCAGATAGCCAAGGGAAACTGTCTTATTCCAAGAATCTCAAAGGCACATTCTTGACACAAGCTTCAAAACTGCTTCCGTCGGGTGATCTATGACATCAAGCCATGACCCATGGTCTTTTCTGAAACGATTTACTCATGCGCGGATTGCTCTAGGACGCGCAGGACATGGCACACCAACAAATGAAGTCCTAAGTTTCCGCTTGGCACACTCGAAGGCTCGTGACAGCGTTTGGAGTGAAGTCGATTTCACTGATATGAGAGAGTATCTACAGACTTCCCATTTAAACTTTGTGGACGTCCAGTCGCGATGCCGATCAAAGCAGGAATTTCTGCTAAATCCTGATTTGGGTCGATCGCTAAATACCTCATCAGATAGTGCGCTTAGACAAAAAAAGACTGATCAATGCGATTTAATTCTAGTGATTGCTGACGGACTTTCAGCTCACGCCGTGCACGAAAACGGCAAACCTTTTGTCGAGCATTTTAGCCAACTGTTAAAAAAATCGGGATTATCACTCGGCCCCGTCGTATTAGCTAAATATGCGCGCGTCGGACTTGGCGATAATATCGGCGAAGCTTTGGGAGCAAAATCTGTTGTCATGCTAATCGGAGAACGACCTGGCCTGGCATCTGCGGAATCACTCAGCATCTATTATACATTCGAACCCCGATCGGAAAACACGGACGCCTGCCGCAACTGTATTTCAAACATACATGCGTCGGGTATATCGCCGGAGGGTGCCGCCATCATGGCTGATCATCTCGTCAAAACATCGTTTAACCGTCAACTAAGCGGCGTCGATCTTAAAATCGAGTACCCATCTCTCGCGAAGAAATAAGGCATCAAGGCTTTATATTTTTTACAGAGATCTGCTCAAGTAGACGAATTCACTGTTCAGGCCATGGGCCGCCCCAATGAAGCGCCTTGTCCCGTGACAGCTACCGCCTTAATACGTAATTAAGTTAATATTTCCAGAGCTTTAAATCACCGACAAACGGTGGACAATCCCGTAGCATCCATTCACCTCCTTAGCTATACTCCCCGGCCATGCTAAAAGTTCAGGGACTAAAATTTGCTTATAAAAACCGGCCGCTCTTCGAAAATCTTTCTTTTGAAGTTGGTGATCGATCGCTCATTCGCATTGCGGGAGCAAATGGCTCAGGCAAGAGTACTTTAGTCTCTCTGATCACAGGCCTGATCTCAGGCGCGCAAGGTAAAATTATTTTTGACGGACCCAACGACTATCGCTCTTGGACCAGCTGGATAGCTGCTGACGCCAATGGCCTCATTCCGTCATTATCTGCAACAGCTAATCTAGAATTTTGGCTAAGGCTTCGCGGCAGGAATTTACCCAATGAAGTTCTTGAGTCAGCGTTATCTGACTGGGGACTTTCAGGTGTCTGGGTTCAAAAGAACCTACCGGTTTCAAGATTTTCGACAGGTATGCGTCGTAGACTGGCACTAGCAAGGCTCGACCTCGAGGCTTCAAGGCTATGGATCTTAGATGAGCCATTATTCGGACTTGATGATGCTGCGTGTCAAAAGTTTCGCAACAATCTTGAACGGCACATTGCAACAGGTGGAGCTGCCATTGTTGTGACCCATGACGAACGCCTCATGATTGGATTAGATCATGAGACGATTAAGCTCGGGAGGCAAGGGAACTGAACATGTCACGCGATCCCTCATGGCTCCAATCAACGCTCGTTATTTTAAGGCATAGCCTCAGAATTGATATCGCCGCAAAAGAGCGCCTTATTACTCCTGTATTCTTTGCCGCTATTATTCTGCTGTTATTTTCATTCGCTATTCCTGAACAGCCACCGGAAATTCGCTCGCGAATGATGGTCGCCGAATCGTTGCTTGCAATTTTTTTTGCTATGCAGATTGCCCTATCCAGAACGTTTGAAGCAGAGCGTCAGGATAAGGTCTTTGAACACCTGCGACTGAGCCCAGTTGACTCGACAGCATTTATTTTGGCGAAACTCCTCCACGTTCTGCTAGTTGGATCCGGAGTCTCCTTTTTTACATTGCTTCTCTCACTTATTTTGCAAGGTCAGGATTTTTCGATTGTTACCGATCCTGTCGTACTCGGCGGATGTTTCTTGACGTTACTGGGCCTTACAGGGCTTGGTGTCCTATTGGCTGCGATAACCCTACGAGCAGACGGTCAGCAGATTATTTTCCCCCTACTCTATTTCCCTTTGTCTATACCGGTCCTACTTTGCGCGTCGGAGGCATTAATACAATGGCTTGACACCCATAAGTGGGACGATACGATGCGCGGATGGGCAACGATGCTGATCGCCTTTGATGCCATATATTTGACCATGACCTTGCTTTTGGGCTCTGAAAGCGTTGATACAGACCCCTAACTCAACTATAGTCCGTGCGAACGCATTGAGACAGGTTGGTCGAGAAGGAACACATGTTTGACAAGCCTCGTTTAAGTTTAGTCGCAACCATCATTGCCATGATTGTGCAATGGGTGCTGGCGTGGTTTTGGGTCCCCGTTGATGACGCCCAGGGTGACGTATACAGAATTATTTATCTGCATGTACCGGCGGCATTTGCCGCTTTCACGAGTGCGTTTGTACTGGCTGTAGCAAGCATCCTGGCCTTACGCTCACCCAACTCTTCCAAGCTCGATCTGTCAAAGGCAGCCACCGAAGTGGGGCTGGTTTTCACTATCTTGACACTCGCCACTGGCAGTATCTGGGGCAAGCCCACTTGGGGCACCTGGTGGACGTGGGATGCTCGCTTGACGACGACGTTTTTACTTGCACTCATGTACGGCGGATGGCTTCTGCTTCACAATGCAATACCAGAGGGACCGTCCCGCGTTCGCAGCTGCTCTATACTTGGCTTGATGATCGCCGTTGACGTACCAATTATTTACAAAAGTGTGACCTGGTGGCGAACACTTCATCAACCACAAACGATTCTTCGCAGCGGAGGATCAACGATGGATGGAGACATGCTCGCACTGCTTTTATCTGGAATCGCCATTATGGTGATTGTGTGTCTTTCAATGATCGTTGTACGTAGACAAAACATTCGTCTACAGGAATCTCTCGAAGAAAAATCCCTGAGAGGAGTGGTTTAATTTATGTACGGACCACAAACTGACCCCACACCCTACATCGCTGCAGCATATGCCATAGGCGCCCTGTGCACGATCGGCTACTCTTATTGGCTTCTAGCAAGTCGCAGGCGGCTTGAACGCTATCTGGACGCCATGAACCAGAAGGATCATTAATCAGATGAAATCGAAATCAACGAAATGGATGATCGGAATTGTCATCATTGCAATCGCGATTATTTCCATTGCCTTAACTCAACTATCCTCGAATGTGGTTTATTTCTTTACCCCTGACGAAGCACAGGCGAAGGCCGCTGAGCTTTCAGACCAAAATATAAAAGTTGGCGGAATGGTTGTACCTGGCAGCGTAGAATGGAAGGCCGAAGCTCTTGATTTAGCGTTTACGATCTCAGACCTAAAAGGCCACGAAATCAAAATCCGCCACAAAGGCACACCGCCTGACATGTTCAAAGAAGGACAAGGGGTGGTGGTTGAGGGAACCATCGCAAACGATGGCAAATCCATGACCTCGCGCAAACTCATGGTCAAGCACTCCGAGGAGTATAAAAAACCAGGATCACATAGCGGAGACCTGAGCAAAGAGCTCCTCGAAAAAAGCCTTTTCAAAGATCAAACGTCAAAACCATGACCAAATCACGCCGACAAATCGCAAAAAAACACGTGCTCGTCACCGCGCTCATTTCGGTATTGGGTTTGGCTGTTTTATTTATATTGTTTAAAGGCCTCTCACTAAATCCATCGCTGGTGAAAAGTAATCTGATTGGTAAAGAGGCCAAAGATTTTGAAGTTGAACTACTAGAAGGCTCATCTTGGCTGCCAAAAGTCGAGAACAACAAGGTCAAACTTTCGTCGTTGAGAGGAAAGCCTGTGGTCTTGAATTTCTGGGCAAGTTGGTGTGTTAGTTGTAGGCAAGAAGCCCTACAAATTGAAGCTTACTGGAAACGCTACCGTGAAAAAGGCATCATTGTTTTAGGTATCGCTATTCAAGATACGGCAGATGCTGCGAGGGATTTTGCAAAACTACACGGAAAAACTTATCCGCTGGCATTGGACGACTCAGGAAAAACATCGATTGATTACGGCGTGTATGGCGTTCCAGAGACGTTTGTTATTGATCATAATGGACTGATCGTCCATAAAGAGGCCGGGCCAGTGACGACCCAGCTCCTCGAAGAGATTAGCTCGAAGTATCTAACCATCCAGTCTGGTCCATGATAAATCCAAGCGTATAGGCCGCGATAACAAGCGGCGCGATCAGCCCGATAAACACGAAGACAGGCAGAAACTCCAAAAAATCATTGACGTCATTGATTTTGAAATCTTCTTTGCTGAAAAGCATAGGCGATAACCCCTAAGTATAAAAATTAGTCAGATGGGGATCTTAGCATATCAATATGCTGAAGTCATTGCTGTAGCTTCGGACATTAATAGAGCGGGACCCCTAAAATCCTGCTCAATTTGAGATGGAGCCAACTGCAGACCGCACAGCCATAGCCGGTAGTCCTGGAATTTTATCGAGAGTCTGGGCAACAGCCTCATAAGTATACGACGCACCTGACTGCATGATATTGGCTGGGATCGTGAGTGCGCGGACACTGCCTGACAGAGGAGAGGACTCATAAACCTTGAGGCCACTTGAGTTTGTAATCGTCACACTCCAAACAAATGACTGAAAATCCGCTCCAAATGGATTTCCTGATAAAGAAATCTCTCGCTTGGAGGC
>JBIIGV010000115.1:0-8750 GCA_044236265.1 Oligoflexales bacterium | reverse complement strand
GCAGATCCATTTAAATCCGGTCAATGTTTCTTCACACGAGGCGCCATATTCTTTAGCAATTTCCGCCTGCAGGTCTGTGGTGACGACGGTCTTTATGACAAGTGGGTCTTTTGGCATGAGACCAGCGTCTTTGGTTGCAGAAAGAAAGAAATCCACTAAAAGACAACCGATCTGATTCCCGTTAAAGAATGTGTAGCTATCGCCTTCGCGTACAATAATACCGATGCGGTCCGTGTCGGGATCGGTTCCAATAACAAGGTCAGCTTTTTCATTCTTTGCGAGCTCCAACGCCATATGAAGTGCTTCGGGCTCCTCTGGGTTTGGATATTTCACGGTAGGAAAACGGCCATCAGGTAGCCTTTGCTCTGGCACAACCAAGACGTTTTCAAAGCCAATTCGTTTCAGCATTTCAGTGACTGGATACAGACCACTACCGTGTAGCGGCGTATAAACAATTTTGAAATTTGATCGTCCTTCTTTACGAAGGCTCAAGGCTGAAACTTTTTTAAAGTAAGACTCATCTAACTCTTGCCCAATGTCCTCAAAGAGGCCTCTGGATTTTGCCTCTTCGACAGGTAGAAACTTAATTTCTTCGTAGCGGCTGAGTTCACCATATTTTGCGATGATGGCTTTATCATGAGGAGCAATGATTTGTGCGCCCGTATCCCAGTAGACCTTGTAACCGTTATATTCGGGCGGATTGTGGCTTGCCGTCACACAGATACCTGCTGCGCAGTGGTAGTGTCGAACCATGTAAGATAGCATGGGTGTGGGTCTTAACTCTTTTGTTACCAATGCTTTTATGCCATGCGCCGCAAGCACTTCCCCGGCCGCAACAGCAAACTCACGGGAGTAATTTCTTGAGTCATAACTGATGCCAACTTTAAGGGCTGTGTCAGAGCCATGGACGTCTCGTAAGTACAAAGCCAGTGCCGTTGTCGCCTTGCGCACATTGTAAATATTCATACGATTGGTGCCGGCACCCATGATGCCGCGTAAACCGCCGGTTCCAAACTCGAGGTCTCGGTAGAAGCGCTCCGATAGTTCACGATCGTTATTCGTGTCGATAAGCGTCGAGATTTCTTGACGAGTTTTCTCATCAAAGACCGTATTTGATGCCCAGTATTGGGCGCGACTTGTAATGATAGAGTCCAAAACGACGGTACCTCCAAAAAGTTAATCGACGACGGACATCCCCAGGGGAGAGTGGATATTATCCGAACAGTCGGAAAATTGGGATCACTTAGAGGTTGGTCAGGCGGGGTTTTTGTTGTGCCCGAGCCAGCCTATCGGCTAAAATATGGGCTAAAGCATCCGCAATTACAATTAAAACCATTGCCAAGGAGGCGATGTATGGCTAGCGAGCAGTCTTCAGGACGGTCTAACGGCTCGGCGACTCAGGACAAAAACAGTTCATGGGTTGGCGGATGGTACGTATTTGAAGACGGCAATGTCGTCGGTCCTCTCGAGGCCTCAGATGCTTTTTCCAGGTCAGAAAAAACTGATTCTGGGCAGGCAAGAATGGTCAGCCGCAAAGGATTTTCGCAGTGGTACCCTCTTCAAGATTTTGCTGCGATCCACGCCATGGCTGGTCGCTACTCTGATTATTTGGCTGAGGCAAAATCGACACCTGTGGTCGACATGCCTACCGTTGTTGCTAAACAGGTAGGGCCCAGGGTCCAAGAAAATCTGGCAGCTGCTATAAATCTTGATCAGCGTGATATCAGCGCCATCAGTAGCGCGCAAAAAGATTTATCAAACACCGGTCCATCTGCCAGCGACAGGGTGAAGTTTGCACAAAACTCCGAAACTACAGACACATCGCAACCAGTAAAAAAACTCTCTGCTAAGGAAAAAAAGCGCATACTCGAAGATGAGCGGCGCGCAAAAAAGCTTGCTGAAAAACAAGCTAAGCAAGCATTAAAGCATCAAGCGAAAGCCTCTAATGTTGGCCAGCCCATCAGCTTTGATCAGCAGTACTTACAGGTTGCAAGTCGCTTGAGGCTTGGACGTCCAGCCTCACCAGTGGTCAGAGCAGTGATATTTTTTCCGCTAACTCTCGGTGTTTATTGGTGGGCTTGGCTCGCAAAAACCAGTGAGGAAGTTAGTTGGCATCTTAATGGTGCAAGTCGTATGAATTTTGTCGTCCCGATGTGGATGTGTATGATCCCCGGTGTTCATTTGGTTTTAGCCTATCTTGTTGCACGGATGGTTCGCCAAATGGAGGAGCAAAACGGCTACCGAACGGTCAACCCTTGGGTTGCTACGCTTGCAGCTTTGTGCCCACCGCTCTATATCGGCATAATTCAGGCTGCGTTAAATCGTCATTGGCGTCTTCACGTATATCACAGCGTTGCGCGCTAAAATAAGTCTCTATAAGTGAAAGGTGATCGTGGATGAAAACGATTCGGATCGCAGTCATATCGCTTTTTTCTCTAGCACTATTGAGTCAATGCAAATCAAGAAAAGAACAGTCTCAGCTTCGAGATCTTGGTGGCAATCGTGAGGAGGCATGCCTGTTCGGCAGTAGCGCCCTGCCTGTCATGGGGTCATCGGGAGCTGAGCAGCTTGACCTATTAACGTGGAAAATTATTGGCTCCCTAGCTGAGGCAAGTGAGGCCGCATATCTTGACAAAGCTGGAGTCGAACAAAAGGCGAAAACATGGGGTTACCCGACTGTTGAGCACTTTGTCTATGAGTCCATGTATGGATATCTGATGACCAATGACAAGTGTGCGGTCTTGGTGTTTCGTGGGACAGATATGAAAAGTTTCCGGGACTGGATGGTAAACTTTAGGAGCTCCACCGTGAACTTGAAAAGCGACGGTGCCGCCCACAAGGGCTTTTACACGGCGGCAACCAATCTTCACGCTCAGGTGGTACGTGCTCTTAAGCGTGAGGGGGTTTCTCGTAAAAATTTTTGGGTGACAGGTCATAGTCTCGGCGGAGCTTTGGCTGGAGTTTTTGCTTACAAATCAAAATTTGAGCGTTGGATTGGCGATGGCCCCGACATGCATAAAGTGGTCACCTTTGGTCAGCCTCTTTTCGCAGATGCAGTTCTTGCTAAAAAAATGAGGAATACGTTTATTAATGTCTACTACAGGGTCGTCAATGAAACAGATCTTGTGGCGAAAGTTCCGTTTTGGATGAAACACTTTGGATCCCTTGTCTGGCTTCGCAATGGGAAGGTTGACTTTAGGCCAGACCGCTATCTGGCCTCAAGTGGCCATGGCTCTGGCAACCCCGAAGTCGCAGAAGCTGATATTCCAAAGGAGCTCACAGCCGACGAAGTGGCCTATCAAGAGTTCTTAGAGCAGACAAAGAACCTGCAGCAAGGTCAGGTCATGCCAGATCATATCCGAGTCATGGGTGGAATTGAGTGGCCCAAGTTTATTGATGATCATCTAATGGGAAATTACATAAGACGCATCAATCGCGAAATTGATGAGTACAAATAAGCTCTAACACTCACCAGAAAAATTATTTGCCGATACAGAATTCACTGAAGACTTTATCGAGGATGTCCTCGTTGGAGATGTCTCCAATCACTGAAGACATGGCGCGAGCGGCCTCCTGCAATTCAAAGGCTAACACCTCGTGGCCAGCTCCTTGAGAGTCCTGCTCAAAAAACTTTTTAAGAGATGTCTGGGCTTTAATGAGGGCCTGTCTTTGGCGAAACGAGGTCAAAAAAGGCTTTTCTTCAAGACCTTGAAGGTGATGATCGACAATGTCAGAAAGTCTTTTTTTCAGTTCCTTTAGGCCAGTATCCACTTTGCAGCTAACAGAAATCATGTCGCTTTCAAGCCAGTGTGGGGTGCTTAAGTCTGATTTTGTCAGAACATGAATGACGGTTTTTTGAATGGACGGCAGAGCCTCTTGGAAAGTCTTGCGCTCACTGTCGCTAGAATCAGCTGCAATTAAGGCTAAAACAACATCAGCCTCCTCAAGAAGTTTTTTTGATAAAGCCACTCCCTCTTTTTCGATGACATCCTCTGTTTCACGAATTCCAGCTGTGTCGACCAGGCGCACAAGGCGCCCGTCAATCAAACAAGGCTCTTCGATGTAGTCTCTAGTTGTTCCGGCAATGGCACTGACAATGGCTCGTTGCTTGCCAAGCAGTGTATTTAGAAGCGTAGATTTTCCGGCGTTGGGGGCTCCAACAAGTGCCACCATCAGGCCGCGACTTGCGACATGCCCACTTTCAAATGTCGACACAAGGCTTTCAATGCTCGCAGCGACTTTCTGTAGGCGACGCCTTACGTCATCAAGTGCAACATGGGACGTGTCACCTTCGTCAGGAAAATCAATCATGGCCTCTAAATAGGCCATCACTTCGATTGCCTCCCGACGAAGACCGTCGATGCCGTGTTTGAGCTTACCCGAGTAAAGCTGTCTTCCAGAAAGCCACTGCTGCCTGGACTGCGCCTCAACAAGATCTTTGATTCCTTCAGCTGCCGTGAGATCAAGTTTACCGTTCAGTAGGGCTCGTTTGGTGAATTCTCCGGCCACGGCAGGCCGAGCCCCGCATTCATAGAGGGCTCCTAGGATTCGTTGAATAATGTAGCTGCCACCGTGACAGTAAAGTTCAACGGTATCTTGACCAGTAAATGAATGGGGGCCTTTAAAGAAAACAGCAATCAGATCGTCAATGACTTCGCCAGATTTTGGATCTTTAAAAGTCCGAAGAGTTGTTTGTCTTTCCTTGATGGTTGAGACACCACCCAGTGCTGGTTTAACGACTTCCAACGCACCCACACCAGATAGACGGATAACACCAACGGCTCCGGGTCCGGAGCCGCTGGCAAGTGCTGCGATGGGAAATTCGTCTTCAGGACGAAGCATGGAGGCTTAAAGCCAATAGCTTATTAGGCGTTGGCTTCCGAATTGGATTCAGAATTTTGGTCGTTCTTTTTGCCGCGGGACACAAGGATCATGAGTTTGCGGCTTGGGCCATTACCAATGGACTTCGTGTAGACGCGGGTGTCATTTTCCAAAGCCATGTGAATGATTTTGCGATCTGCTGCGCTCTTGTAGTCAAGCACGCACTTTTGGCCAGTCGCTGCAACTTCGTCGGCTTTTTCTTTTGCGATACGAACAAGCTCTTCTTCACGACCTTTGCGGCTTCCTTGAGCATCAATGAAAATGCGGAAAGGAAGTTCTTGTTTCAGGTGACGTGGCTTTTTGCGAAGCAAGTGCTCCAAGCTTTCGACAAATTTCGTATTAGTTTGGATGATCTCAGCAATAGCTGCATTATCCACTTCAAGCTTTAGTTTGCCATCGGTCATGGCTGACGTTACGGAGACGGTTTCTCCGACGATTTTTTCACAAAGTTCTTTGCAGAATTGGCAGATGTCTTTTTCTAGCTGTGCTTGAACTTCTGGTGCTAGTGGTTCAGCTGGTGCGCGCTCTTCACGAGGCGCTCTTTCCTCGCGACGAGGACGATCGTGACGGTCTTTGCCATTGCCTTTTGCTTGCTGGCGGCGATCATCTCGTCCACCGCGGCCTTGATTGCGTCCGCCCTCGCGATTTCCGTCGCGTCCGCCTTGCTCGGCGCCTTTACGGTCACCTCTGTCGTGACGTCCACCGCGAGCAGACCCTGATTTTGGCCAGGCTTCGATTTCTGCTTTGGCGCCCATGAAAAAGCTGACAAGACCTGCTTTTGGCTCTTTTAGGACCTTGAATTCAAGGCCTTCCTTGGAAACATTGAGTTTGACGCAGGCTAATGTAATAGCTTGCTCGACAGACTTTGCTTCGATTCGGATGGGTGTCGTGTTTCTGGTTGTGTTCATGTTGTGACTCCTGTTTGTTTCGTTCGTTGCTATTTGTGAGCGAACCCTAGATGTTCGCGAACTTCCTATTTAAATACTGCTGCTGAGCAATCGACATAATCGTATTGGCAAGCATGTAAAGCACAAGTCCCGATGGCAGCGTGATCATCATGACGCCAAAAATAATTGGCATAAATGTCATGATTTTTTCTTGAGTGGGGTCCATGCCAGTCATCGGCGTCAGTTTTTGTTGAACGTACATCAATCCTGTCAAAATGAGTGGCGTAATAAAGAACGGATCTTTAACCGAAAGGTCGGTGATCCATCCATAAAAGGGAGCGTGGCGTAGATCAATAGACGCCGAAAGAACCCTGAACAGTGCAAAGAATACCGGAATAGTAGGCAGAATCGGCAAACAGCCCTTCATTGGGTTGATCTTATGAGTGCTCATGAATTTCATGAGCTCCATCTGCATGCGCTGCTGGTCACTTTTAAAGCGCTCCTTGAGTTTATTCATTTCAGGAGTGAGCTTTTTCATGCGCGCAGCACTGTGAGCGGCTTGCTTTGTCAGCGGAAAGAAAAGGATCTTAAGAAGAACCGTCAGAGCGATGATGGCGATCCCGTAGTTACCGGTGAACTTGTAGAGACCTTTGATTGCCAAAAGGAGTGGATGAGCAATCATATCAAGCCAGCCAAGGCCAAGGGTTGTCTTAAGGTGCGGATTAAATGCAGTGAGTAACTCGACGTCTTTAGGGCCAAACCAAACATCATAATTGATTGTGGCATTTGCATTGGGTGCAATCATGCCAAAATCAGCTGTCGCTGTAGTAAGAATTTCGCATAGTGGTGTGGTTTGTGAGCCGCGACCAGAAAAAGAAGTGCGGTAGCTTGACTTGTCTTTTGGCACCATGGCAAAGGCGAAGTAGTGCGTATCGAAACCAAAAAAGTCTAACTTTTTGTCTTTGAATGAGACATTCATTGACTGATCTTTACAGAAGTCTTCAAGATACGTGAATTCATCGGAGCCATCCGTCTGAGTGAGAAAGCGTGGTTTCTCCTCGGGCTGACCTGGAGCCAAAAAACTTGACTTGGATTGTTCTGTTGACTCGCCAAACTCGGCAAGCAATGTGGAAACTAAAGGTTTTGGTTCAGACGATGTGTTTGTGTAGGTCACCGTAAGCTTGCCAGCATAACCAGATTTAGGAAGTGTCCACAGCTGATCAATAAGCCACGGGCCATCTGTTCTGGAAAATTTGATTCCGTCTTCAGTCTTTTGTCCGTTGAAGGGCAAACTGCCAGTACGTGTTGGTGCTTGGTTTGCATAGGCTTGGATCGCCGCAGGCCGTGCAAATAGCTCAACCTGAGTTTGATCGTCTTTTTTATTATTAAGTCTGTAGTCTTTCAATTTAGCCGACGACAGAGATCCGAGTTCTTGGGTGAACGTAAAAGTCACGTCATCCGTTTCAAAAACAAGATCCGAAGCAGGCATGGCTGTTGGTAGAGCTTGAGCTGGAACTTCTGCTGCTGGAGCTGGGGCTTTGCTGTCAACGGTGGTGGGCGTCGTGACCGATTGGTCCGACTTAGGAGCGGAACTGGTCTCAGTAGCTACGGTCTTTGTTGGTTGACCGAAGTTTGGATATTTCTTTTGCAGGTACTGATTCCATGCGAGGTACAAAGCAACACACAGGGCAATCGCAATGAATGTGCCCTTTTGGCTGTTCAGATCTCGCTCTTGGCTTTTCATGGTAGGTCTACTCCCCCGGGATGCCACGGGCCGCACTTACAAAGGCGGCGTGTAATTTTAAACAAAGCTCTCGGACACGGATCTTGTTCCAAGCACCCAACTGCATACTGAGAGCAGGAGGGGTAGAAACGACAGCCAACACCGAGAGCAACAAAAATAGGAGAAAGGAAAATTTGGTATAGGCGAACAAGAGCTAAAAAAAACAAATTCATCAATTCAAACACTCGATCCTAGGGTTCATCTATTGTGACGAACCGAGCTTTTTTACAAGGCGCGCCGAGCAAGATCTTAAATGATCTCGCAGCTTCACCGTTACGTGCCCAGCGCTATCAACCAATGAGGGACGCGCAATCACAACAAGGCTGCGTCCCGACAGTTCCCGCGTCATGGCAAGCTCGTTGCGAAATACGTCGCGAACGGATCTCTTGATGCGGTTTCTTACAACGGAGTTTCCTACTTTGCCGCTAACGATAAGTCCCAACCTGGCTGGCCCATGGTTTGCCGATTTCGAGGCCACGAGAACAAAGTCGTGACAAACAACCTTTAAGCTGTTGTCACCGAGCGCCGTATCGAAATCCTTCTTTGAGAGAAGGCGTTGAGTTTTTAAAAATCTCGCCATGGAAAAAACTTCCGATTGAGGCAAAATAAAACCATGACCTGAAAGCCAATCGTGGCTATCAATCATCGGTTGTGATCGATATCTCTGACGACAGCGTCAAAGATCAAAATCACTTCTCGTAAGCAGTGACGGCAATTTTCTTACGGCCTTTTGCGCGGCGCAGTGCAAGAACGGCGCGGCCAGAGGCGGTTTTCATGCGCGCGCGGAAACCATGAGTGCGAACGCGACGCTTGTTGTGTGGTTGGAATGTACGTTTCATGACTTGGAAACTCCAGTTACTAAATAGACGTGTTATTTCAGCTTGTTAACAGATGGCACGTCGGTTGAAGTCCCGCAATGTATCAGAGAGATCTCAGGTATGCAACTATCCATGTTTTCAGGTCTCTCGAAGGTCACGGCCCCCCTTTATCGATAGCTGAGGGCTGACCTGTAACCCCCTATATCTTAATAAAATACTATTAAATTATTAAAATATATTGATTTTTAATAGAATGCGGTCTATAAGCTCTCTGCTTAAAAGATAGACACTAACGCGCACAAGCTACGAAGCCCTTAGGCTTTGAAGGACGCCCATGCAATCTCGACCGTCTAAAGTCCGTTACAGACCTTGGCTCTCCAC
>JBIIGV010000041.1:0-23310 GCA_044236265.1 Oligoflexales bacterium | reverse complement strand
TTTACGACATCGGCAGCATATGAGAAGTTTCCGCTGGAGGTTGATGACTGTTTCCGGTCTCCAAGCATGCGCTTCGGCATTTCTTCTGTGGTGATGGCGGAGCATGAAGTCAGAAGCTTGATCGTGCCTAAAAGTGTCATCGAAGCTACGAGAAATAATCTCTTAAATTCCGCTGAATGCCGCATGTAAGCCCCCATTCTCCCGTTATGTGATCGGCGGGATGGGCGCTAGCTTTAGGTCTAAATGGACAGTGATAAAAGTCTTTTAATTACAGCTGGATAGGGAGACTGTAGGTGCTTTAAAGGGGGTTGACAACTGGTACCTGATTTTTCTCATTTTGCCTGCCTCGTTTACGGGTTCAGCATTAGTTTCTTCTGAAGGAAACCGGGGCGTTAACCCCTTTCTTTATCTGATCTTTACTTTAAAATCCTTAGAATCCGTTTGACTTGTCAGCTGACGACATATAGTCTCTCCCCGTCGCCAATGAATTATTGGTGTACCCATATAAACCGGCAATTGGGCCGGCGTTTCTACCAAACACCGTATAATGTTTGACTATGGGAGTTGTAATGAGACTAGTATCAGTCTGTTCAGTGCTGTTTTTTGTAGCAATTCTGACTCCCAAAGCTTTTGCTTGGGGCGGAAAAGGCCATGCGACTGTCAACCGCATTGCTATCTCGATGGTAGCTAACCCTCAGGCCAAAAAGTTTCTCGACGCAAATAGCGAACAAGTCATCAAGTTCTCCAACACTCCCGACGTCAAGTGGAAGTCTGGACCGAATGCCAACTTGGAAAAACCAATGCACTGGTTTGAGATGGATGGATACGGACAGAGTCGCCTTGGCGACAGTCTTGCTGATTTGACGGTAGGACGAGCACGAGATGAGCTTGGGCAAGACTTCGTTAACAAACACGGATTCGCCATGTGGCGCGTCAGTGATTTCTATCTGCAGCTGGTTGCAGCCCTGAAAAAGGGAGACTTTAAGCGTGCTGTTCAGATTGCAGGCGTGATGGGACATTACGTGGGCGATATGACCCAGCCAATGCATGCGACGACCGACTATGATGGACAATCCATCAATAAGCCAGGCGTTCACAAGTACTATGAAACGACACTGGTGGATCGCATCGATGACAACCACCTTTTTGACACGGCGCAGAAGATTGCAGGTGAAAGACGCAGTGGACTTGAGCGCTCGATCGGCAATGATCTTGAGAACACTGAATTACAAAGAGTGTCTTGGGGCGAAGCTGAGGATGCGTTCAATGCTTTGGCGGCTGTATACGACAAGTTTGAAGCCTCATCCCCGGATGACCAGTGGCTAACGAAGGACCTAACTCCAAGGATTGCCCGCGCTTCTGCCTTGCTTGGTAAGATCTGGGATGTAGCTTTCACGGTGGCTGGAACACAGAAATTGCCTATTAAGAATGTGAACGCCGTGGATCCCGAGTGGATTCCGATGGCTCACAACTAACCGTAAAGCGAGCTGAATTTTATTTGAATCTGATAACCCCTGGCAGTTCTGTCGGGGGTTTTTAGTAGCGTCATGATGTCAGGCAAGTCCAACTCTGGTGCGGGTTTTCGAGCGTGATGAGGCGCAGTAAGGCCCCTGTCGTTTAGTGTCAAAGAGAGTAGCCAGCGGCCCGGAATTACAGTAAAAGATTGGGTCCTGATGTAATGATCCTCTAGAGAGATGGATACCGATGACAAATCCAAATCGCGCGGAAGTGATTGACCAGAATTTTGTAAATTGGGTCGGATCTGGTGACCTTCCTCAAGCCCATAACCCCGTCAATTTTGCCAGCTCTGGATTAACACCAGCAGCGTTTATGGATATTTTTGAATCCCAGATGATCAGCCGTCATCTTGACTTGGCGGCACGTCGTTTCCGAGCGAGAAATCTGACCTTCTATACAATTGGAAGCTCGGGGCATGAGGGCAATGCGGTTCATGGTCACGCGTTTCGCCTGACCGATATGGCATTTCTTCATTACCGAAGCGGTGCGTTTTTTATCCAGCGCTCTAAGCAGCGCCCGGGGTCTACGCCGATCTACGACGGGCTTTTATCACTCTCAGCCTCCGCTGAAGATCCTATTTCTGAGGGGCGGCACAAGGTTTTTGGTAGCGTTGAGTTGAATATTCCGCCCCAAACGTCGACGATTGCTTCGCATCTGCCTAAGGCGGTCGGGGCTGCTTTATCGGTGGGGCGTGCGAAAGACATGGGGATTGTCGCAAGCATTCCGCATGATGGTGTCGTTCTTTGCTCGTTTGGTGACGCGTCCTCCAATCATGCGACTGCGCTGGCCGCCATTAATGCGGCGGGACTGTGTGCATTTCAGGGTCTTCCTGTCCCGCTGGTCTTCGTTTGCGAAGACAATGGTATCGGTATCTCCGTGCCATCACCCCATGGTTGGGTGGAGCAGAATTTCTCCACGCGCCCAGGCATTCGTTACTTGAAGTGTGATGGCTTAAACCTTGTCGATTCATACGCCGTATCTAAACAGGTTGAAGACTTTGCAAGGCGTACCCGCAGGCCGGTGTTCCTACATATGCGGACGGTGCGACTGTTGGGCCATGCAGGATCAGATGTGGAAACGACTTACCGCTCCCTTGACCAAATTCAAGCGACCGAGAGGCAAGATCCATTGCTGCACTCGGCACGTATCGCCATCGAGCACGGCTTTGTATCTGGTAAAGATATTGTTGAGATTTATCAGTCGATTCGAAAACGCGTGGATTTCGTGGGTGAACAGGCTGTGCTGAGACCTAAGCTTGAGACGGCAGCAGATGTTATGAGAAGCATCGTTCCGCCAAAAGGGCTGCGTCCTGCAATGCCCACTCCCGATGAGGCGACACGCCTTGCAAAACTTGGCCAGCGTGTGCGTCCCGGTCAGAAGTTTCACTTTGCGCGGCTACACAATCTTGGATTAGCCGACGTGATGCTGCAGTATCCCAATACGTTGGTGTTTGGTGAAGACGTTGCCAAGAAGGGCGGGGTCTACAATGTGACGACAGGGCTTTTGGATCTCTTTGGACCAAAACGCGTGTTCAACTCCCATCTCGACGAGACAAGCATCCTTGGTAATGCCATTGGTATGGCGCACAATGGATTTCTTCCGATTCCTGAAATTCAATTCCTCGCTTATGTACACAATGCTGAGGATCAAATTCGTGGTGAGGCAGCCACGCTGTCCTTTTTCTCATCCGGGAAATATCAAAATCCGATGGTGATCAGGATTGCTGGCTTGGCTTATCAAAAGGGCTTTGGTGGCCATTTTCACAACGATAATTCGTTCAATGTGTTCCGCGATATTCCTGGGTTGGTTGTCGCGATCCCGTCTAATGGCAGTGATGCTGTGAAGATATTTAGGCAGTGCGTGCGCTTGGCTCATGAAGATGGTCGAGTCGTTGTGTTTATTGAGCCCATTGCACTCTACATGACCAAAGATCTCCATAAAGACGGTGATGGTGGATGGCAATATGAATATCCAGCCTTAGGCGAAGAGATAAATCTTGGTGAGGTCTCCCGATTTGGTGACGGAAAAGATCTTGCCATTGTTACGTATGGCAATGGCTATTATCTGTCTCGTCAGGCAGAGCAAATACTGCGCGAAGAGCACGGTGTCGATTGCAGGGTCATTGATCTTCATTGGATGTTGCCGCTTCCTGAGGAGGCTCTTCTAAAGGAACTTGAGGGTTGTCAGTCAGTCCTGATTGTCGACGAATGCCGCAAAACTGGCTCTTTGAGTGAACAGCTGGTGACACTACTTGTAGATAAATTGTCGCCGTTACCGGCGCTGCGGGTTCATGCAGCTGAAGATAGCTTTATTCCGCTGGGAGCTACAGCCACCGTGACACTTCCAAGTCGTGAGTCAATCGTTGAGAATGCACTTTCATTGGTGAAAAAGTCTCGCGGCACTGTGGTGAAGCCGATGACACGAGGTCGGTCATGAAAGAGCGTATTGTTGCCATCTGTCCTGGTCGGGGCAGTTACACTCGTGACGAACTAAATTATTTTGCGAAATATCGTCAGCACTTTGGCGGATTTATCGATCGCATGGATGCGCGAAGGCGGCGTTTGAATGAACCCACCGTGTCTGAGTTGGATGGTGCAACGCAGTTTCAAGTGAATTTCCACACACCCGGTGAAAATGCATCCATCTTGATTCATACCTGTGCCATGTTGGATTTCATGGCGATTGATCGCGAGCGTTACGAAATCGTTGCGGTAACTGGCAACTCCCTCGGCTGGTATTTGACACTTGCTGCTGCGGGGGCAATGGATGAGGATGCGGCGTTTACGTTGATTAATACCATGGGTTCAATGATGCGCGGTGGTGTGGTCGGCGGCCAGGTGATTTACCCTGTGGTCGATGAAAACTGGGTACAAGATCCAGAAAAAGAACGTCTTGTTGAAAAAGCTCTCAGCGACGTGAATCAGTCGGGTGAGGGGCGGGTCTATTCAAGTATTTACTTGGGCGGCTACCGTGTCATGGGTGGCGACGAGGCCGGAATTCGCAAGTTGATGAAGCTTCTGCCCGTGGTTGACGAGAGATATCCTTTCAAATTGATCAATCACGCAGCGTTTCATACACCTGTTTTGGACGATGTATCGCGGAAAGCATTCGAGGTCCTTGGATCCAATCTTTTCCGAGCACCACAAATCCCGATGATTGATGGTCGCGGTAAGATCTGGCAACCTTACAGTACGGACTCTAGCGAGCTTCTTAATTATACGTTGGGGCATCAAGTGACGGCCGCCTACGATTTTACGACCGCGGTGTCGGTGGCTTTGAAAGAATTTGCACCGGATCGATTGGTGTTACTTGGTCCGGGCGCATCCTTAGGCGGTTCGATCGGCCAAATCTTGATTAAAAACCAATGGCAATCTATTCGCTCGAAGAGTGACTTCTCCGCACGTCAGGATAAAGATCCCTATTTGCTTTCCATGGGGCGGCCTGATCAGTGGGCTCGGACTGTGGGCTATCAGTTCAAAGCCTAGGTTTGGTCGGACGAATTCTACGCTTAATAACGCTGTTTTCCGTCAATTCATGGCTCGTCCGAGTTGCCTGTTACCCTGCTGAAATTCCCCTGAAACCTCAATCCTTTCGGGCGATTATAAAATCACCCTCAATTCACTCCGACGGATTACCGAACCCATGCCCACGTTACTGGTGAAGGGGGATCAATGTCAGTTTCGTTTGGTTATGAGCACGCATCCGCGACTAGACAATTTTTGCTAATGGCAATGATAGCCTCAACTTTCTTAGTGATAGGTTGCGGAAACCTTCCATTGGAAAAATTTAAATCGAACAATAAGGCGGCTGCGTCAGCGTCCTTTCCTTTAGATGGAGCATGGGTTGGTCCTTGTCAGTCTTCCGACACGGGATCTTCCAGGAAGTCCTATAAGTTTTCTGGAAACAAAGCTGAAATGATAGAGAGGGGTTTTTCCGATGTTTCCTGTTTAAACGAAAGATCACTGAGTATCGCGAGCGTCGATGTTGTTTTCGAGAATGCATTAACATCACCTCCTGGCGCGACGGCGTTCAACTTCACAGCCTCTAAAATTATGCTCACATTCAAGACTGATTCCGCAGTATTGGTTGCCAACTCCGGTATTAGCTCATTTGATATTCCTGCAATTTGTGGAGGTGGTTTTGTAGTCAATCAAGCAAGAGAGTTAAATAAGACCAACTGCGCATCTGATCTTCTTTATGCTAGGTATTTTGCTGTTAGTTACTCCATTTTTAAAATTGATGGCGACAAACTTTTCATTGGTAAAATGGATAGAGCCCATGATGGTACTTCTGTTTCTATGCGACCTATAGATTTCGAGGAGACATTTTTCACCAAAGGGATGGATGAAAATCCGACCGGTGGTGGCTCGACTGGCGGTGGCACGACAGATCCTGGAGATGGGAGCGTAGCATCCATAAATTTGTATCAGGGAACTTGGCTTGGTTCGTGTACGACTGACAGTTCTGGTTGGAACTTCAAGCAAAATATAATCGTGACCGGTTCAAGCTGGAAAATCATTACTCGCTATTTCACGGATAATTTATGTCAGGACGTATATTATAAATTTGAGCATGTCGTCATTGCCACGTTAGGTTCGAGATCATCAACTGTCGCTGGTGCCTATGATCTGATGTTTACCCCGTCCACTCTTGATATCATTCCAAGGTCCGCTGACGCGGTTAATGAGTTGAATGGCTTGGTACCGTCGGGTCCTCCTGCAGCATGCGGAGGCGGATTTGTAATTGATGTGATGAAGTCCTTTACGGCCGATGACTGCATATCTGACGCAAACTATTCCCCTTTCTTTAATACGAATTACGATGTAGTCAAGGTAGATGGAACAAGACTGCAATGGGGTCTGACTGGGGATGCAGGGACGTCAACTGACGGATTAAGTCCTGGTCATCGACCGGTGGCATTGGATCCGGTCTATTTCACAAAGCAGTGATTTGGTGTCCAAAGTATCGCAGGCGACACACAAAGTTTTCATCAGCTCTATATTCAGGAGTAAGCAGATGCCACGTCGCTTCGTTGATCTTTCAATCTTTCTGGAAAACGACGTTCTGAGTGATCCCCCGGCCTTCGCGCCAAAAATACAGTATTTCAGTCACGAAAATACCTTTGATCAAATTGAGCCATTCTTCCCAGGTCTTAAAAAGCAAGACTTACCTGATGGCGAAGGTTGGGCCATAGAGATGGTTCAACTTTCAACACACAATGGCACACACTTGGACGCTCCCTTTCATTTTCACTCCACCATGGACAACGCTCTTGGGCAGAAGAAGCCGGCCATCGCAATTCATGACGTTCCGCTTGAGTGGTGCTTTCAACCTGCCGTCAAGCTGGACTTTCGACATTTTGCGGATGGATATGTGGTCACCGCTGATGATGTTGCCAGTGAGCTAAAGCGGATTGATCACACGCTGAGTCCACTGGAGATCGTCGTGATCAACACGCGCGCGGGCCTTCGCTATGGCTTTGAGGACTATGTGTCGAGCGGCTGTGGTATGGGTTATGAGGCGACTATGTATTTACTGGAGCACGGTATCCGATTAACTGGGACTGATGCCTGGAGCTGGGACGCGCCCTTTTCTCACACTGCAAAGAAGTACAAAGATAGCCGCGACGCGTCTTTGATATGGGAGGGCCATAAAGCTGGTCGTGATATCGGCTATTGTCATCTCGAGAAACTGCATAATCTGGAGAGTTTGCCGCCTAAAGGGTTTTACATCAGCTGTTTCCCTCACAAGATTCGTGGTGCCTCAGCGGGGTGGACCCGCGCCGTTGCGATCTTTGATGACGCGCTCATGGGGCGTTGAGGCTAGAGCCGGCGTTTTGAAGAGCTGCCTAACTAGCTGAAAATATAATAAAAAATAGCCTCTCTTAAGTTTTCTAATTGATGAGCCGATGCCCTTCTTACTGGGAGGTGCGTCATGGGGATAAAGTCCAGCAGTTCTAAGTTATGTGGTTCAGCGACGATTGCTGCGCCGCTGCTCATGGTTGCATTATCGTTCCTCAGCTCGTGTCGCGATCTGGGAGATGCCGCGAAAACTAAATCCTTAAACAACTTTGCTCGTAATTCAGGAGACGTTTCGCGCAACGATTGTTCAGGTAATCAACAAATTGTCCTCGGCATTCGCCAAGAGTGGGATCATGTTGATTTTTCAGCTGTCGCAGCTGATAAAGTTCCTGAACTCAAAGCCGCACTTTCAAGAGCTCTGTCGGCAGTTCCCGAAAACCTACAGCACTTGTACTTTGGGCTTGGTGGAAAAATTGTGTTCTCGTCCAAACTGAATGAGCCTGCGAAGTCATCGTCTGACTTGACCTGCCAGCGTTCTGCCGCCAATGACTTGTTTACGAGTGAAGGTACAGGGCGAGTGGATGCTTGTTGGACCATCGACACGAAAACCTCTGATGTCGTCGTTTTGATGAACCCATCAGTTGAAAGCATTCAGCACTCAACAGTTCGTGTATTTGGATACATTCTCTCTCAAATTCTTACAAAAATTGGCGTTGAAAATGATGTCGTGGTGGCTCAAAGTAATGCGGAGTTTGAGAAGCTGATGGATGAAATCGCGACGGCGGTTATCGCAGATATCAAACGCCCGGGTAGTAAGTATAATCTTGGTGTGAACGAATCATTGGTTAAGTCTGAGCAATTTAAGTATTTTGCGTTCGCTGAATCCTTCGACTCTTTTTACTGTAATTCAGCCCTCAGACAATCAATGGCTCGCGCTGACGAGTTCCCAAAGACCTATGCACTTTTTGTTCAAATGGATAACCAGTTGAGTCAGGTTCGGGTGTTTGAGGAGAGCGCGGCAAGTAACTCGGCTCGTAACGAACAATTCAAACTGGCCGGCTCTGAACTTTCATCCGAGTCAGAGGGGGCGTTAAAGCTCGGTATTTTTGGATTCCTTTTCCGGGGGCTGGGCGGCATTGCGAAAGGAATTGGTGGATTAGGCGGTGGTCTTCTGAAAGGGATCGGCGGTCTTGGTCGGGGTGTCGTAGGCCTCGGAGGAGGGCTGCTTCGAGGTGGCGCGGGCTTAATTGGAGGCGCAGGAAGGCTTTTAGGTGGAGCGGCCGGCGGTATTGGAAACTTACTTGGCGGTGCCGGAGGCGGTCTTATTAGTATGTTCCAAAATCTATTGGGTGGACGGTAAATATTTACGCTCCTCACTGGATAAAACAGGCCCCCCGAGCGATTGTTGCTCTGGGGGCCTTAAAGTTGGCTTCGATAGCATTGGCAGATCTTTGATAGGCATGTTAGAACCTTTTGGTCGACATTTTATGGGCTTAAGGCTGAATGGCTTGCCCTTTATTTGTGAGGCCAATTTATGCGTAATCCTCTACTTGGAAGTTTAAAGTCCAATACAGCACTACATTTTATCAATGGGGAGCTCACGGCCTCAGCCAACGGGGCGACCTTTGATTCTGTGAATCCGTCTACAGGTGACGTCATATGCAAGGTGGCTCTTGGAGGAGCTGCGGAGATCAATGCAGCCGTTGCGGCTGCAGAGAAAGCCTGGCGCGAGGGCCCATGGTCTAAGACTACGCCATCCGAGAGAGCTGCGATTTTGAGGCGAATTGGCGATGAGATCTTGGCCAGGAAGCAAGAATTCGCCGAATTAGAATCTTTGGATAGCGGCAAACCTCTGCAGGAGACGATGAATGGCGACATCCCGCGGGCTGCGTTTAATTTTCACTTCTACGCAGATCTTTGCCACCATCAGGTTAGCCCTAGCTTTCGCAGTGATGATGGTAGTCACCATACAACGATCAGAGAGCCTCTCGGGGTTGTGGGTTTGATTACTCCATGGAATTTGCCCCTATACCTCGCGACCTGGAAGTTGGCACCCGCTTTGGCCCAAGGTAACGCCGTCGTGTTGAAGCCTGCCGAACTCACGCCGCTAACAGCGTACGCTCTTCATGAGGTTTTGCTCAAAGCAGGTGTTCCGGCCGGAGTTGTGAATATCGTTCAAGGCTTTGGTCCTGATAGTGCTGGAGAGGCCTTAGTTAAACATCCAGGTGTGAAGGCCATCTCTTTTACGGGCGAAACAGTCACCGGGGCTGCGATTATGGCGGCTGGTGCGCCCACCCTGAAAAAGATGAGTTTTGAATTGGGTGGTAAGGGTGCCAGCATCATATTTGCAGATGCTGACCTAGAAAAGGCCGCAAAGGTAGCAACGCGCGCTGCTATGCGCAATCAGGGGCAGGTTTGTTTGGCGGGATCGCGCCTACTGGTGGAAGAGTCTGTAGCATCCAAGGTGATCGAACTCGTTAAACAGGAGATCTCCAAGATTAAGATTGGCGACCCCTTAGACCCCGAGACGACTTTGGGAGCTTTATGCGGCGTTGAGCATCGTAACAAGGTTTTGTCATTTATCGACCATGCAAAGTCCTTGGCCGGTGTAAAGATTGAGTGCGGTGGTAACGTGCCAGCCAGCGTGAACCAAAAGGGAGCATTCCTTGAACCGACCCTGATCACGAATGTTCCCCAAGAGTCGCGACTCATTCAAGAAGAGATCTTTGGCCCAGTTTTAACGGTACAGACCTTTAAGACTTTTGATGAGGCGATCTCAATGGTCAACGGCACGAAATACGGTCTAAGCTGCTCGGTCTGGACAAAGGATATTGATAAGGCCAATCATGCAGCCAACAAAATTCGGACCGGATTAGTTTGGATTAATAGTTGGTTTATCAGAAATCTTCATACCGCATTCGGCGGCATGAAGCATAGCGGGGTCGGTCGCGAGGGAGGGCAATACAGTTTGGATTTCTTCTCCGAAATGAAGACCGTCAGCGTCGCTAATCCGTTGCATGAGCGCCACGGGTTGGTTTGGATTTAATTTAAAATGAGAGACATTGGTCTCTCGGAAAGTAGTTTCAATTGAGTAATTTACAGGTAAGTAGCCGCTCGATCGCGGTATTTATAGATTTTGAGAATTTGGCACTGGGATTTAAGGACAGATCTGGAAGGTTTGAAATTAAGTTTGTGCTAAAACGCCTGCTTGAAAAAGGCAAGATCGTTGCGAAGCGGGCTTATTGCGACTGGAATCGCTTCCATGCATATACAGCGTCATTGCATGAGTCTGCAATCGAGTTGATAGAGATTCCTAAGCGCGCGCAATCAGGTAAAAATAGCGCAGACATTCGCTTGTGCGTGGATGCGATGGATCTTGCGTACAGCAAAGATCATATTGATACGTTTGTCGTTGTTTCAGGCGACAGTGATTTTTCCCCGTTGGTAAGTAAGCTTAAAGAGCTAGGTAAACACGTGATTGGAATCGGTATGAATGCCAGCACGTCGGCCTTGCTGCGGGATAACTGTGATGAGTTTATTTATTATGAAGATCTGGTTCCGGTGGCTGATGCGCCAAGCGCCATTGTTATGCCCCCTGCGGTCTCTGGCTCGAAGCGTGACGCGTTCAATTTGCTGTTTGAAGCATTGACCGCCTTACGTCGTGAGGACAAAGAGTTTTTGGGTGCCGCGTTAATCAAGAATACGATTTGCCGCATGCACCCGGGATTTAGCGAACGTCAATTTGGTTACCGCAGTTTTACAGGTCTTCTGCAGGATGCTCAGAAAGACGGTCTTTTAGAGCTAGCCCTTCACCAAAGGACTGGAACGTGGATCGTAGCTAGATTTGGTGATGAAATGAAGATGGCTAGCAACGTCAAGACTGAGTCCGTTGATGTCAGTTCTCCCAAACAGGAAGAACCAGTAGCGGCCACGTCCTCCAAATCTCCAGTTCGCAGTACGCCCCGAGTTGTAAAGGCGACAGCGGTTAGTGAGGACACAGAAGAGTCAACAGTTCAGGAATCGAAGTCAGTACGAGGCACTCGGCGCTCGTCGTCTGGGGCGCGCCCTCGCAGACGCACGCGATCTGAGTCTTAATGTTATTCACAGGGAAATATTAGCTATATGAGTTTTAAGGATGTTCTTGAGGGCGCAAAGCCCGCAAATTACGAAGAGAAAGCTTTGCATTGTTCGTGGGATGAGTTTCACAAGGTGATCACCTCCCGCCGAAGTGTTAGGCTCTACGACTCGACAGCGGTTCCAGAGGGTGTCATCCGTAATGCCATTAATGCAGGTCTGATCGCACCAACGTCCAGTAATTTGCAGCAGACTGAATTTTATTGGGTTAGATCCGGGGAAAAAAAAGCTCAACTGATTCAAGCTTGTCTTAATCAACCGGCGGCCAAGACGGCACAAGAGCTGGTTGTCGTTATTGCCAGAACGAATACTTGGAGGCGAAATGCTGCTGATGTTTTGGCCCAGTTACGGACATCAGGGGCACCTAAGTCTGCGCTGAAGTACTACGAAAAAATAGTGCCTCTTGCCTATAACAATGGTCCACTCGGGCTATTTGGTTTAGTGAAACGAGTCGTATTTAGATTAAAAGGTATCTCCGCCCCGACACCGCGCGAACCGAAATCATTTGCCGACATTCGGGTTTGGGCGCATAAGTCCGCGGCATTGGCTGCCGAAAACTTTATGCTTGCTATTAGCGCACAAGATTTTGACACATGCCCCATGGAGGGTCATGATTCTGCTCGCGTGAAAAAGATCTTGGGTCTTGGGTGTGGGGCAGAAGTTAATATGGTGATTGCAGTGGGACGCAGGGCGCCGGGCGGCGTCTATGGGCCGCGTATGAGGTTGCCGAAAGAACGCTTTGCATTCGAAGTTTGATGATTGATCGTCCCTGAAACTAGGAGTCTTTTGATGACGACGAAGACTGTTGCAGATATGGTGGAAAATATCCGTACAATCTTAGCCAAAAACGGATTTCCTGGGAATCGCGTGGCGCTTCCAATGGAGCGTTTATATGAATCTGCCCATCGTGATGGATTGAATTTCAATAAGGTTCTGGCCGAACTTGAAATTCTTGGTATTGCAAACGAAAAAAATTCAGAGAAGATTATTTTTTTTGAGAGACAGCAACCCGGTGCAGAAGCATTTTCAATGGATCGTTTGAAAGACATGGACTTCTCTAACATGAGTACAGACGAAATGATGCGCCAAGCTAGCGCTATGATGCAGTCGATGTCTCCGGATCAACTGAAGAAAATAAAGGATATGTACGATAGTTTGAGCCCTGAGGAGCGTGCCAATCTTCTGGATATGGCAAAGTCACTCAAGAAATAGAGCCGCTTATTTCTGCCATGTTTTTTCAAAATAAGTTAAACTGACGTCAAAATCATCGCCCAGGAGTGTGGAATGAAGCCTCTAGCCTTTGTGTCTAGCGTTGTGCTTTTTTGTGGATCTATTGCCGGGTGTAAGACGACGTCGCCGAAATCCGCAGCGTTAGCGTCCGATTCCCAGACTGAAATGCGGGACCTTCCACTATTGAAGTTTGAGACTCTTGACGTCGAGATGGTTAAACGTATTGCTGAGTATGGTCGCGCTGACGCCCAAGCTATGTTTGCTGCAAAGGGTTTTTTGCATCTTATTGCGTTTGATAACCTGATGGATCAAGGACCTTGTTCCGGCGTTCTCGGTGCGCGGATTATTTATGCAAACGGTGATCTTGAACATAGTGCTGCGCGTCCCTACGCGATGGTGACTCTAAATCCTCGGGTGAATGGTTTTGGTAACTGTGGTTATGAGACAGCGTCGTCTGTTAAAACTGCCTCAGACGTTAGCGTGCTCGTGAATGATACCCGTAATTTTGAAAATGAATTTGAGGCGTTTAATGGGCTAAAGCTCGGAGCAAACGACGCTTTGAAAAAAATTCGTCAAAAATACTCCAAGATGAGCGGGATTGTTGGTCTATCATTACTGAGCCCTGCCGTTCCAGGAATGGCGAAGGATCCATGGCTCATGGTTGTTGGTGACAGTTGTGGAAGTCGGGCTTTAGTCTATGTAAATCTCTCCACGGGCGATCTCTTAGAAGGGCCAAGAGGGGTTAAATCAGGCTGCTAAGTTTGGAATGGGTTTCGCCCTAAACTGTCAAAAAAGACAACACTGGGTGGTTTGTAAACGTCTAGTACCTTTTGAAAAATCAAAAATTACAGCAGGTTAAGACCAGGGCTCCGGTGGCCCTGGTCTTGCTTTTTAAAGGCAGAGCCTAGGGTCTGGTGACTCTAGGGCCAATTGCTGCAGTGGATCCTGTTGATTCTGAGGGACGGTTATGAAGACATCTTTGACTAATCTTTTTAGAGGTATCACTCTCGGTTTGCTTGTTTCGTTTGCAACCGCAGGGGCGATTATTGCTCACGGCCTGTCTCAGGCAGATTCCCGTGCTAAAGAGTTGTCTGGAATTTCAGTCGACACAACACTAGATCTACCGTCAGGTGCACCAACAGTGACTCAAGCGTCCATTGCACTAGCCGTGAAGAACTTCGGTATTCGTCTTCCGAAAAATATTAATGGTCCATTTTTTGATCCTAAGCTTGAAGATCGTGGTTTGACCCTTCGCCAGGGCTTAGCCTCTGACCCTCTTGTGCTTATTGGGCGAGAGGCGTTTTCTAGTTGGGGTATGTTGGGCAGCACATTGGCGCACGAGATTGAAGTTCATTGCCGACAAAACTTTCTGGCTATTCATCTTCAAAATCTTGCTGGTTTTGATGGAACAGGTATGGCAGAGCGTGAGGCCTATCGCTACGAGCTTGCGAATGCAGAGCGCTTTGGTTTGGCGAGTTATGATCGCGAGTTAATCCGCAGCACAATGAGCTATTTTTATCCCGAGCAAGAAAGTAAATTTGCTCGCCGCTTTGTCCCAATGAAGGCTTGGCTTGACCGTTTGTCGGCGGTTGCGTCGCAAGGCCGCGCGCTATAAGCCTAAAATTGACATTTTTATAAAATCCTTAAATCACAGTCCTCACTCTTGATGAGATCCCGCCGATCCATGAGTTGGAGGGCTTATGCGTATTACCGGGATCCCGGCAAATGCAATGGCGAATTCAGTGGCAAGTCAATCGTCGCGTGGAGCGATGATTGATGAAATGCTTGCAATTGAAGCCTCCCAGGTGACGACGGCCAAAGGAAAAAAAGATCAGACTGTCGCCAAGAAAAACGGATTTGCAACTCTCGACTCATTACTGGGAAAACTTCAAGCATCTGCTGACGATATGAAATTACCGTCCGGATTTCGCAAATTGACAGTCGAATCGTCAAATCCAGAAATTCTTACAGGCGAAATCACGGGGCCGATTGAAATCGGAAGTCATACCCTAGAAATTGCATCTATGCCTCGCTCCCAGAAGGCCTTAGCTATGGGGTTTCCTGATCGGGATAAAACACCCGTTGGTTTTGGTTTTATGAACGTTATATCGGGTGATCAATCGCATGAGATTGTCGTAGAACCCAATGAAACTTTGAACGACGTCGCAAGACGTATTAACGACACGGTAGGCGGTGTAAGGGCTACGATCGTTAATACGGGAAGCAAAGACGATCCCTATCGCCTTATGGTTTCTGCGATGTCCCCGGGTGCTGATGCGCGTGTTGAAATCGATCCAGATACGACGTTCATGGATTTCGGAGATAAGGTATCTGGACAGGATCTCACTGGCAAGTTCGAGGGAGTCGATTTTCGTCGCAACGGTAGTCAAATCGATGAGCTCGTAGGAGGTTTAACTCTGCGCGCTGGTAAATCAGCTCCGGGCCAAGAGATAACCGTAAATGTTAAGCATGACGTTGAAAAGACAGCTGGCTCAATAAAAGAATTTGTCAGTCAGTACAATGGCGTTCACCAGTTCGCAAAAGGCACGGTTGCTAAGGAGAATCCAACTGATGCCCCAGTCGCCATTGTGGGTGATAGCGCTGTTCGGCAAGTCAATCGATCGTTGCAAAATGCTCTCATGTCTTCAAACCTTGCTGATGTCGGCATCACAACGAATGCCAAGACTGGTGAGTTGCGACTTGATGAAGGTAAATTAAAAGAGGCTCTATCCAACAACTACGATGGCGTCATGAAAATTTTTGCCTCAACTGATGATGGGCCTGGACTGGCGTCACGATTAAGTGATGCCATTAAGTCTATGAAAGACAAAGCTGCCGGTGGAGTTGGTGGTAGACTTCGAGGTTTAGAGCAGAGAATCAGGAACCAAGATCTAGATATTCAGAAAAAAGAGCAGCGCCTAGCTGAGCGGCGGACGCAGCTGGAAAAAACGCTTGGCAATTTAGATGCAAAAGTTGCCGGTCTTGAATCACAAGGACATTTTTTGTCCACTCGCTTTGCCACGGCTAATCAATAAAATACTCTGTGAGATTTAAATCGGTGTCTCGATTTGGCGTTGCTCTTTTAAGTTCTAAAACTGCGGTTGTTCCGAAACCGGGGCCCTTGCTTTCGAGAAAAATCGAACCGTCCATCGCATTTGCCAGTCGTGAGCAAAGCCAGAGGCCGAGCCCCTTGCCGCCTTTGACCGCTTTAGTGGTTTCAAAGGGCTGAAACTCAATTTTTTTTGCTGCAGTTACCAGACCGATCCCATTATCACTAACGCGGATTTGAAGAATATCATGGGAACTTTCGGTTACTTTGATCTCAAGACGACCTTTCGAACGTGCGCCCTTTTCCTCAATGGCGTCTAGTGCATTAAGAGAAAAGTTCAGTAAAATCTGGAGTACACGGGTGGCATCGGCTCGAACGTAGTATTGGTCGCTGACAATTGGTCTAGCTATCTGAATGCCTCGTAGCTTTTGCTCAGTAAGCGAGAGCATATTATCGATGATGTCGCGGACACTACAAATGTTTGTTCGAACTCGCTCTGTGTGGATGTGTGAATTTAGATCCTTTGCAATATCAGTCAGCATTTTTGTCATTTTTGATAGTGACGAGAGTGATTGAAATCCTGTGGTTCCTGGACTCATTGATTCGCCGCGCTCAGCGCCGATCAGCGCCTGCTCCGTACAAATATTGATCAATCCAACGATGTTTCTAATTTCATGATTGGATGCGGCCAAGATGCGCCCGGTGTTAGCCATGTCTTCGGAGTTTTCCAAAGAACGCTGCAAAGACCTGAATTGCTTAAAGTGATCGAGGGCATTTTTTACCCGAAGGACGAGCTCTTGATTGTTGATGGGTCGCACAATGTAGTCAACGGCCCCCATGGAAAGTCCCTTAATACGATGGACGTCCTCTGGTAGCGCGGCTGTAATCAATAAAACTGGAATTTGATGGACTTGGTTACCCGGATCTCGAATCCAGCGGAGGAGATCAAAGCCCGTTTCACCAGGCATGCTGATATCGGAGAGCACCAAGTCGACCTCGGGAGGGCCCTTAGCTAGTACTGCCTTGGCCTCGGCTACCGAGCTGGCTTTGAGAGTCCGGAAGCCGGCCGAATCAAAAATAGCCTGTAACAGCTGGAGGTTATCCTCATTGTCATCGACAATGAGAACGCTGTTTTCAGATTTTGCAATTGGACCGGGCATTTAGGTTCCCTCGAGTTTGAGGGGGTAAACGTAGCAATGGACGCTATCCCAGTGCAAGTTGATTGGTTGGCCGATTTTTTAAAAAGCCTAAAATAACCTTGCCTTGTTTTAAGAATCTGTTAAAAAATCCGTCGAATTAATAATTTGACAGGGATTTAAAGGTCCCAATTCAACGACACACATGGGGGCATCTATGTTTCGAAAAGCGGGTTTGATGTTTTTTTTGCTGATCATCACAAGCTGCGGCGCATCCACAGATTTACGTCATGAAAATGTTGCGAGGCTTAAAGAGCGGTGGGATCAGGCAAATGAACCGATCCGCATGTTGCCTTCCGATTATGAAGTTGTGTTTCAGTCACTGCCACTTTCAGGTCAGCTTGATCGCCAGCCTTGGACTGATTCCTACTGGCCGAGCTATCGCGGTGGACTCGCTGTCCGGTGGCGAGATGACATCAGTGGCCACGATGTCAATCCCGTGACGTTTGATCAAGCTAAATTGATGGATCCTGCGCAGTTGTCCCGCTTATCACCTGCGGAGAAGTTTGATCTTTTTGTTGGTGACGATTCTTTTACTCTCTTCAATAGCGAGATCAAACGTACAAGTCCGGATGATGAAGCGTGGTTCGGGATTTGCCATGGTTGGGCCCCTGCGTCTCTTGCTTTCAAAGAGCCAAAGGCAATCACGTTGACTGGAGCGAATGGACTAGCGATTCCTTTCGGGTCGTCCGATATCAAAGCGCTTTTAAGTCTTTACTCTGCAGATTACGCCCGTGTTGAAAGTCGGATGATCGCAGCGCGCTGCAATGATGATTTTTCAAAAAATCCGGAGGCAGCAAATAAACCGGGATGTCGTGATACGAACGCTGGAGCTTTTCATCTTGTCTTGGCCAATTTAATTGGTATCCAAAAAAAGGGTTTTATTGCCGATTTGACTCGTGACATCGAAGTTTGGAATCAACCAATTGCGAGCTTCTCCACAAAAGTTTTAAGTGAATCCCGCGGTAGGTCTCGAGGTGCCTCGTTTTGGACGGTGCGTGAGGTCACAGTGGAAACTACGATTCAGTATGGTGCTGAGATTAGCCCAGAATGGGCATCGGTAGGCAGTAAAATGATGACAAGAACCTACAGTTATAGACTTGAAATCAACCGTCGCGGGATGATTATCGGCGGCGCGTGGCTTAGTGAGCAGCGTCCTGATTTTTTGTGGACGAACTCCACGCCTAAATTTGAGGATGTATCAAATAACAGAGCTGGTGGAGCTATCATTAAATGGAGTGAACTGTCGAAAATCTATGAAGCTGCCATTGCTGCGGAAAGTGACGCTCCCGCACTTTGAAACGACGTGCACTACGATGAAATGGCTTCAAATAGGTGCCTTTTGGTCCATTTCTTTGTTTGGAACATCTAGACTGACTTCAGCGGAAGTTTAACTGTGAAGATTGTTCCCTTGGGGCTTTCTGGGGAGACGTCGACTGAGCCACCCATGGAGCTGGCGAGACTTTTTACCAACGTTAGCCCTAGTCCGCTGCCAGGCTTTTTTGAGCTTTCCGATGGAATTCTGAAAAACTCCTCAAATATTTGATCACGATAGACGTCTGGAATTCCTGGGCCTGAGTCTCGAACCCTGATCACCAGGCGTTGATCTACTTTTTCGAAATCAAGTGCGACATATCCTGAATCAGTGAATTTACAGGCGTTGCTGACCAAGTTCAGGAGAATTTGTCTAAGTTTGGAAAAATCAAGTACAGCCTTGAATTTGCCGCGTTTATTATAGTCTCGAATGAATTGGACCGGTTTTCCGGCTAACAAGCCCTCCGCGTTGGTCGCTATATCGTCAAATAGGTCATTGATTTGTGCAAAAGTCTCTTCAGTCTTCCATCTGCCACTATCCGCCTGACCGATTTCAATCAAACCGTTGATCAACGAAAGCAGATTCGTTGCGTTACGATGCAGCACCGACAGATGTTGTCTTGTTGATGGAGAGATTTCTTTCGCGGTATCTAAAATTAGGTCCGTGTACCCCAGGATTGAAGAAAGTGGCGTCCTGAGCTCGTGGCTGACTTGGGCGAGAAAAAGGCTTTTTGCCTCGCGTGATCGCTCTGCCTCTTCTGTTTGACGTCGCAATTCGGTCGTATGAGCGTCGACATAGGCGTCGACCGCGAGTAGTTGGTCGTACTTCATTAGACGAGAAATCGCAGTATAAGTTTGCACCCAATTATCAGGGTTCATTGCAGCACGTGTGGATTCAAGAGCGTTTAGAATCCTGTGCTCTAAAATGGAAAACATTCCAAGGTACCATTTTAGTGGAAGTCCGACACGGTAATGCGTTTTGCCGATCTGAATTCTTTCCTCGTCGTAAACTGGGTCAATCTCACCTTTAAACAAACGCTCAATATACATGGTAAACGTTTTCTTTAATCGGTCGGTCGTTGTGTGTTGTGAGATGATTTCTCTCAGGTCAGAGTGTTGCGTCATTTCCAAGTAAAAAGAGTCGACGATCGCAGGTATCTGCGCGCTCATGCTACGTCTCAAAGATCTTATAACATCAAGATCCGAGGCGCTAAGTCCGACTACTTTGAGGCGAAATTCCGATTTAGACGTCACTGTTGGGAGCATCCAATTTGGTCATTCTCACCGACAATTTCAAGTGTGATCCATTTTCCTTTTGAATTCATATGATCCAGCTGAAGAGCTCTCACTGAATCAGGAATTTCACAGATCTGGTTTCCATCGAGCAATAAATGCTCGAGGTCTATAAGATTCCCAAGAGGCTCGATCGACCGTACCTGATTATGTCTTATATTCAGGAATCGTAGGGTTTTCAATCCAGCGATCTGGTTCAAGTCGGAAATTGTATTGCTAGCGATACTAATAGCATCGATTTTCAATAGTTTATCTATCCCGACAATCTCAGAGAGCTTGTTGTTTGACGCTTCGAGCATTTTTAATGTTGCCTGAGACTGTGTAATATCAAGTCTTTCTATTTGGTTTGTATCAATCGTCAGATACTCCAGTGCAAGGTGGTCCAATGGTGAGGCATCTCGCACAAGGTTTTGGCTGAGGTAAATATTTTTAAGGTGTCGCAGCGACCTGACTGGCGATAGATCCGAAATGCCTGTTTTTGACAGGGATAAGGTGTTCAGCATTGGTAGATCTGAAATTGGACGCAAATCAACAACCCGAGTTTCAGTTGCATCAAGCTCCTCAAGCCGCTTGAATTTTGCCACAGTTGAGATGTCGGAGATGGGGTTGTAGTTGATGTTGAGTTGCTTTAACTCCGTGAGTTTTGAGAGAGGGCTAATGTCAGTTATCTCATTGCGCGCCAGTGAAAGGCTTCGGAGTTGGGTTTCCTCTTCCAAAGGTTTGAGATTAGACGCTGGATTGTGCGCGGCATCAAAGGGGTCTGGAAAAATATTCAGATAGGTTTTCTGTCGCAAAAGTTCGGCCGCGAACTGGCAATTTTCTTCGTTTAGCCTCTGCCATACTTTCATCTCAATCATGATTGCGATAACGGTGTCGCGTTCGGCATCGTTGGCCGGGTGTAGGCAATATTCATAAAAAGATTTAGCTTGGACAGGCCCGGAAACGCCAATGAATCCCAACATTGTAAGCAGCATGATGGTGATTTTTGCAGTCATTAGGATCGCCTCATAAAATTAAGTCATAGGAATCAACAACCCATGATATTGTTGTCTTTAAGGGTGAGGGCGTCAACTAGGTACTTTTTTGGGGGTCATGGCTCATGACTGGGGATATGAAACATTCGCGTCGGGACTTTGCCAAGGGGACACTGTTGGAGGATCAAGTTCCTTCTGATCCGTGTAAGCTACTTGAAGACTGGTATCAAGCCGCAGTTGGCTCCGGCGAGGTTGACGCCAATGCGATGAGTTTATCGACACTTGACGAAGACGGTTATCCTGTAAGCCGCATCGTGCTGATGCGAGGGCTTTCGACAGAGGGCATTACGTTTTTTACTAACTATTTGAGTGCAAAAGGGCGTCAACTAGACAGAAATCCTAAAGCTGAGGTGCAATTCTTGTGGAAAGCGCTTGAGCGGCAGGTGCGGGTTCGGGGGCGTGTTGAGCGTATTTCCTCAGCGGAAAGCGATCAGTACTTTGCCTCGAGACCAAGAGATAGTCAGTTGGGCGCATGGGCATCTCCTCAGAGTCAGTTTTTGGCGTCACGGGAGGAGTTAGAGCAGCGGCTAGAGGAGCAAGCGAACCGCTTCAGTGGCGAAGCATCGATTCCTCGACCTCCGCACTGGGGTGGGTTTCGGCTGGTGCCGCTTGATTTTGAATTTTGGCAGGGGAGGCCCAATCGCCTCCACGATCGCCTGAAGGCTTTCCCGAAAGATTCCGGCAGCTGGATTTGGCGTCGTTTGGCACCTTGAAGATATATTTTCTAAAAAGAATTGGAGCTTTGACCTATTTGGCCAAAGCTCCTAACCACACACAGTCATTAGGGGGAGAGACTGCTCATTACTTCATTTGAGTCGGTGAAGCCGATTTACTCTTGCTTTGAACAGGAGTTTGGCTTGGGCTTTGAACAGGAGTGGTTGGCTCCGCGATCGTTGGCTCCTCTGCCTTTATCGGATCTGAGGTTTCAGTTGGCTTCTCAGCGTCAGGAATCGATGTTCCTTTGCACTGAGTACCAGCTTTCAAATCAATCACAGATGCATTCCTGGTTTCGTTTGCTGTGCCGACGTTCATAATGTCCAGGAAGAGGAACTTCATAGGGTCAGCCTTGACATCGCGTACGATAATTTCTCTAGTGTACGCTGGAGTTTCGCCTTTAGTGCCCATGCTCATGACAACGTCATGGATGTGATGGTCATCTTCTTTCGCGCGAGATACAGTCAGAGAACCAGCCGCTTCGCTGAGAACGCCAGCTTTTTCATATGCAAGATCCATGGTAGCAACAAATGTTCCGGTATTATCGGAAGCAAGTCCACGTTCAAAGTTTAGGTTTAACACTTCAACTTCATCAGAACGCTTAACGCTTGCATCGACCTGCTCGTCAGCAAGTGGCTTCAATCTGATGGCCACGTTGCCCTTAGTGACTTTCATTCCATTTACTTCTGTTGCAGAGCTTGTACCCTGGATATCTACGCCTAGTTCCATCGTGATAAACTGGGTAATGGCCTGCATTTCCTTTGCCAAACCAGCATTAATTTTACCTACATCAGCCTCGCTCAGTTTTGCGAGAGCAACAGTCTTTAGAATCATTCCTAGCATTTCGTTATTGTCATCCAAGTTGAGACTAAGTCCGCTGGAGCGGCAGTCTTTGGAGGCATCGCTGTAGAAACTGTCAGTTATAACGACTGGCTGAGAGGATTTTTCAATGATGAACTTTCGGTACTGACGTACGGAATTGCGGAATGCGCCGACATAATCTTGGCTTGCTAACTCTTTTACAATCAGATCAGCAGCTGTGGTGCGAAGGCCATCGAGTTGTTTAAGGAAGTCTTTAGAACCGGCTAGGTTAGCTGAGCTTGATGTCGTTCCCTGCAGCTTGCTGTTCTTGGCATCCTTCTTAACATCTACATTGATTGAGCAAGATGCTGCGAGAGCTGCTGTCATAAGAGCTGCGATAATTCCGGTTTTCATACTAAGTCCTCCTGAATGCCTCTAGGCTGTGTTTATGTGTAGCTTAGTCTAAGCAAGGATCTTGCCAACTCGGGGGAAGCAGAGGATGCGCTTAAAAAACAAGTAAATACAATGTGTTATAAAAAACAAGATCTGAGGCGAGGCGAGGGAAATGTCAGGATTTTTGACAAACTGCCAAATTGAGCCTGTCACAGCTGTCTAATTTTTTCCGAATAAGAAGGGGGGGATCTCTGAGGCGACCTTAGTAAGGCAAAGCATCGATTATGTCATTCGAACCTATTGAAAAAAACGACAGTCAACAGCACTGGCTCAAGTCTTACGGGCTAAAATCCCAAACCGTAAGTCTTGTGACAGGATCATGGATTGCCGTTTTCTTGCTCTTAGCTTTTTTTAGTGTAGGCACCTACCTCGATGCAAAAATTAGTGATCCATTAAATTTTCAGGTTCGTAGGTTACTTGGCTACGCGCCGAAACAAGACGAGCGTCTTAAAATCTACGCGATCGATGATGATACGTTTGCCATGCTTGGCAAGCCAATGCCAAGTCTTGAACTATGGGGTGATATTTTAAGTGCTATAGCTGAGCGTCGTCCTCGGCTCATCATCATAGACGCGATGTTTAGTGAGAATGCGCCAGACTTTTCCCAACGAGCCAAACTATTGTTTGAAAATATTAGATCACTCGGAGTACCGGTGGTTACCGGTGGGTTTCCAGATGTTTCGTTGGAGTTCAAAGTCCCTTTTGACTTGAGAGATCCTCGATACGACATTGGGACATACGTTCGTCTCGAACTCAAGCCTGAGGAGCGTGAA
>JBIIGV010000167.1:0-5498 GCA_044236265.1 Oligoflexales bacterium | reverse complement strand
TCCTCAATGGCAAGACTTATCTCCGGAGAAGTTTTATGGTCCCGGAAAAGTTCAACAGACTCTATTTAAGGACATAGGGCATTTTTGGTTGAAAGATGAACACAAGGTGGCTCCCTTCTTAAGGTTTGATGACAAAGTTGTGCCTCACATGTCTTTGTTTGCAGCGAAGTCTTTGGAATTCAAAGATAGAAAATTAGTGATTGACGCAAAAGCAGTGGCATTGGATTCGGCTGGTAACATGCCAGTTAATTTTCTTCATCGAGATGATGTAGCCATAAAAGGCATGGTGCGTTTGATCAAAGATGCCCAAGAAGGTTATGTTGCTGATCAGGTTAATGCAGGGGACATCGTGTTGCTTCTTCCGATGTATTACACCGGTAATGCAGACATGCGTCCGACGCCCTTTGGTATGCTGCCTGGTGGAATTTACCTGGCGTCTTTGATCAATAGTGTTCTGACAGGCCGTTGGCTGCAGCCCGTCGAGGTCGGCGACGCACTGACCGTTGTGATGTCCGTTGTAGCAGCAGCCTGCGCCTATCTTGCGCCAGCCCGCTGGTTTCTTTTTTTGTGGATGGGGGCTGCGCTCGGTCTCCTGGCAAGCTGTCAGATTGTTTTTGCTGTTTTTGGCCTGGCTGTTCCCTACGTGCTCCCGATCCTGTCGGGTTCTGTCATAATTAGCCACATATTTTTTCTGAAGGTTAGGGGTTACGAACGGAAAGCTGCAGCACTGCGGGTGGCCCTGGAGGGCAGTGTCTCCCCAAGTCAGATGGATGTCATGAGTAAAAATCCCGACCATGTTAATTTGGAGCCGCGAGAGCGCGTTCTAACGTTGATGTTTATCGATATTGTTGGATTCTCGTTATCGTCAGAAAATATGCTCCCGCGAATGGCGTTTGAGAATCTCAAAAATATTTTGGCGGAAATTTCGAATATTATTTATGCCCACGGGGGCGTTATTGATAAGACCCTTGGCGATGGTTTGCTTTGTTATTTTGGTTATCGACTTGAGAGTGATGAAACGGTTGCGGACCATCCGGAAAAAGCGGTTCAATGTGCTGCTGAAATTCAGGAGAAGGTGCTAGCCGAGTGTCTAGAGGCAATAAAAACCGGTGCTCCGCTGTATCCAGTTCGCATCGGTGTCAACACGGCATCTTGTTACCTGGGCGATATTGGATCCGGTCGCCGTATTGAATTTACGGTGGTCGGCAATGGCGTGAATTTTGCTAAGCGACTTGAGTCGTCGTGCGATATTTTCAAGGTGATGATTGGTGCAACAACCTTCGATATGATCAAGGGCCTTCCTGTTGCTTCGGAAAATATTTCAAAAAAAATGATCAAGATCAAACATCACACGGAGCTTATTGACGCTTTTGAATTTGCTCCATTGGCGTTGCGCCAAGAAGATTGTGATCAAGCCATCCATGCCTTCCGATGGGCGACAAGCTTGCAGCGGGTGCACGAGAGAATGCCAGTTAACGATGCGGAAAGTCTTATTGTGGATACGCCCCTGGGTCCTGCATCGGTAGTAAACTTCAGTGGCAAAGGCATAAGTTTGTTGTTCAGTTCAATGATTCCTGTTGGTGATACTGTTCAATTGACTCTTGATAGTCGGCGCAATGGACTGTCACGCGAACTCAAGCGAGCTGGGCTCGACCCCATTGTCGCAGAGTCGCGCTGGAGCTATCGCGCTACCCGAGGATATGTCCATGGAATGATGTTTGTCGGGTTGACCGCTGAGCAACAGGATGAATTTAAGAGGCTTGTGACGTTATTTGCTTTCAGTCATAGCAGTGAAACGAGCGGAGGTGAGGGTGATGATGCCGTTAAAGTTGGCTAAAGCATGGATTGGTCTCTCATTCTTTACGTTGTGCTCATCATGTATGACGTTTGATCCAGATGAAATTTATGGAGTGAAGAAACGTGTCGCTGAGAGGCAGATTGCGGCACCTGTTCAACAGCCTTCCCTTTTGGGTTGGTTAAAATATCGACCAGAAAAGGCTGCGCGCATCGCGCTTACCGGGGGCTCCGACCTCATCAGTGGAGATCATGAGCGTAGTCGTCTGGCGTTAGGATTTGGCTTGGAAAAGGCCCAGCCGCTTGATGTAGGTGTTTACGGAAAACTTGGTAAATCTACCGTATTTGTCGCTCATCGCCGTGATATTCCCGATTACGATCGCCTTTATTGGGTGATGATTCGGGTTCTTAGCGAAAAATATGGATGTTTCATTAAGAAAAAAGTACCGCGAGATAATCAGATAGGATTTCAATGTCGCGATCGCAGGATGATTGTGATGCAGAGAGATATATCTGGTGATTATGCAAAATTTGTTGGATGGCAGTACGATCAGGCCGGCAAAGAAGTTGTCATCACACAAGAAGCACGTCTGAAACAACAGCGCTTTAACCGAATCAAATTAAGAAGTCAGCTCCCGTAGAATAGCTCTTACGGGACTTGCATCAAAGCCCTGAAGCTTCAAGGGGAGTGCGATCAGTTCGTACTTGCCATCCTGGACTTGAGAGAGGATTAGACCTTCAAGGTTTGCAATGCCGTGTTTTCTAAGCATCTGGTGGGCTGGAAGGCTTTTAGATGAAAATGGATCGACCGACGGCGTATCAATCCCTACAAGAATGACTCTGGCGCGTCCAAGCACGTCAAGCGCTTCCGGGGAAAAGGCTGTAAAGTTTTCGTTAAAGTGGTTTTGATCCGGAAACGAATCGGTTCGAAATAAAATCCTCTTCATTCCTGATGCAATTGGCTTTTGGCAATCTTCAGGCTCAATCAGCGAGCGGCCAATGACACTGTGAACAAAGCAAGGCCCAATGTAGGGTGCCAGCGTCACCTGTTCCATGGTCACACCTTCTGGATGGTAATGCCTCGGCGCATCGGCATGTGCACCAATGTGAACTGTTGAGTGCAGGGTGGACAGGTCGATGTTGCTTCCTGATTTGATGTCACAAAGAATCTCACGGCGCATTGGCGTGTCGCCAGGCCAAACAGCTATGGACTCTGAAATTATGGGAGAGATGTCAAAAATTTTCGTCATAATCTCTAACGTGCCTTTGTTTGGATCCGACCGCGGATGTCGCTAACAGCTTCCCGGTAATCAGCTAACAGTTGGCTTTCATCCCAGTCTGGAATCTCCCGGTTCCATAGCGCCCAGTTGCCATTCACCATGACGTGGCTAACGTCCCGGGAGCCCATGGAGTAGATGACGTTTGCCAAGGGTTGGTCTAGGGGTTCAGAGATGAGCGACCGCTTTAAAAGCACCATATCTGCAAGTTTTCCAGGTTCGAGTGAGCCGAGATCTTTTTGCCGACCCAAGACTTTTGCGGGTATGGTCGTCGCCATGGCTAGTAAATGATCCGGGCTTAAATGATCGTTGGGAACGCGATGATCCCGTGCCAGGAGTTCGGCAATTTTTAGTTCACTCAGAATATCTGCGCTGTCATTGCTTGCAGCACAGTCTGATCCGATGGCGAGGGGAATTCCAAGTTCATAAAACTCTTCGATTCTTGCGAGTCGGTCGTAAAACAAGGTCGACGTAGGACAGTATCCAACTGTAGCACCACTATCTTTGACAATTTTTAAATCGTCCGAGTCAGCACTGGTCAAATGCACAACCAGCGACGACTCCGACAAAGCTCCAGCCTTTGCGGCTTTGGCAACCGGTGAGAGGTTGTCACGATTTTTAACTCGTTCACGTTCTCCGGGAGTTTGAGAGAGATGCATGTGCAGCGGGATTTTATTTTGTCTTGCGTAATCAGCGCACTCTTTAAGAAGTTCAACAGAGACAGTGTCTGCAGCATGGGGGGCAATAAGGTGACTAATCAAAGGTCCGAAAGACGAAGATTCGATAAGTTCCTTTGCTCTATTCCAGCTTTCCCGCCCGGGGAATGCTCCGCCCAAATCAGCTACAGTTTCCCCGATCCAGCCGCGAACTCCGAATGTTTCAAACGCCCGAGCAACACCAAAGCTGAAATAGTAGTGATCCACAAATGATGTGACACCGGCTCTAAGTCCATCGTAAATGTAAGAATAAGAAAGAGGCTGCAATATGTCGGGTGACAGGCTTTTTTCTGCCGGAAACAGGACCGATTCGATCATGTTTTCTTTGCAATGCCCCAAGCCGCGAAAGAAACCCATAGCAACATGGGTGTGCGCATTGAATAAACCAGGAATCATAATAAACGACTATGCGTCGAAAAAAGCTGCTTCCGGTGCCTTTGCTTTTATAGTTGCGGTTGGACCGACAGCAACAATCCGGTTTTCACGCACATGAACGGCGCCGTTACTGATAGTCTCAAGAAATGGTCCTTGAATCAGGGTCGCGTGCCCGATGATAAATTCTTGGTGTTTCGGTGCAACAGCTGCAGATAATGAAAGTCGTTCACTCAAGCGGATTTTCCTTCGAATTTGGTGTTTACGATAGAGTAATCCCAGACCGAGTGAGTGTCCATGCGTGGATTGCTAAGAACCCAGTAGCAAAAAAGAAAAACGGCTACGTTCCAAAACGCAGCCATTTCCCAGGTTCCTGAATCCGCTGTGCGCACAAAGTCGTCGTGCTGATGCTCAGAGGACTAGTAGGTAAAAAAATTGTTACTTGATCTTAGCTTCTTTGAACACGACGTGTTTACGAGCCTTTGGGTCGTACTTCTTGAGCTCGAGCTTGTCTTTGCCCTTTTTCTTGTTTGTCGTGTAAAAGTATCCAGTACCAGCTGTTGAGACAAGGCGGATAAGTTCACGTGCGCCTGCTTTTGCCATGATTCGTCTCCTAAAATCCAAATTATATCCAAGACCTTGCTGGCCTCGGCCGTTAAGCGAGCCGAGGTTGTAACAAAATGTCTAACGCTTTGTCCATGTTTTTTTAGGTTTTTTCTGGATGAGTATTGTTCCGAGAGATTAAGATTTCAGATTGCCGGATTGGTTATAAAAAGTTTAATATTAACAGCAAATTGTCCTATTTTTTTCAAGCGATCCCAATGGATGGGGTTGGACTGCAGTTGTGTTGTGGTTCATTGCAAGGGAGTGCTTCTTTTGGGGCGTTTATTGCTGATAATTTTGATGTTTTGGGGCTTTCAAAGTCCTGTGGCGGCAAATCCGCTGGCGTTGCGGCGCTCGGTCTTTCGCATTGAGACATCGGGGCAGGAACGTAACTTCATAAATCCCTGGCGCCTAGAGTCTCCTGATATGTGGTCGGGTACCGGGTTTTATATCGGCGAAGGGCGCATTCTGACAAATGCCCACGTGGTGGCCAACGCTAGCTCAATTACTGTGCAGAGGGATGGTGATTCGAGAAAAGTGGCTGCCTATGTCCAGTTTATCGGACATGACGTTGATTTGGCTATTTTAGGAGTTCCCGATCCGCGCTACCTGAAAAATGTAGAAGCTCTGTCTTTCGGCTCGATTCCCCGGCTTAGATCACCGGTCACTACAGTGGGTTATCCATTGGGAGGAGATCAGATTTCAATGACTGATGGTGTTGTAAACCGCATCAGTT
>JBIIGV010000027.1:0-28840 GCA_044236265.1 Oligoflexales bacterium | reverse complement strand
TCGCGGCTGCTCAGGTAAAGATATTGACTGTTTGCCTCTCGACTTTACAACCGTTGGTGAGCCGCAATCCGTCTCACGCGAACAGGTCCTTAATCTGAACCTAACAGGTGAAGACACCCAATACCTCCGACTTCAGTTCACAGTTCCGTCGACGGCTTGGAAAAATCTCTCCGAGTACCTGACTTTGGCGGTCTCCCTGCCAAACATGAATTACAACAAAGCATTAGTTTATCTAAACGGGCAATTGCAGCGCCGTTTTTTTCTAAGTCGCCCGATTTATTTTCCTCTGGAAACAAAGCCCTTAGCGGATAGCCCTTTAGTCGTTGATCTCTTGATCGAATCGCTACCAACAAAACCATTTAAACTGGGATTATCGCGCCCGCTATTCATATCGACGCAGCATGAGTTGGAAAAGTTCTATGAAAATGAACTCCTCAAAACAAGTGGTCGCGGCGATTGGATCGCGCTTGTGTCTCGTGTAACCCTTGCTCTTTTTGCAATCGCTCTTTTCTTACTGGTTGACTCGTCATCCGAATCTCTAGGTCTTGCTCTTTTCATGGGGTTTGAGGCCTTAGGCATTGCTGTCAAACAAAATTGGCTTCCGCTGTCGACTCTTGGTCCTTGGTGGGACCTATTCGCCGCGTCTTTATTCACCAATCTGGGACTGATCTTCCGACTCTACTTTTTTGTGAATCTGGCCCGAATTGGAGCTGGGTCCATCTCACGCTGGCTCACCGCAGGTCTCTTATGGGCTTTTCCCATGGCGTTTTATGCGATGATATCCGCCAATAAACCTGCGAGTGCCTATCCGCATATATTAAACATCTCTTCATTTGTGATCGGATGTGCTGGAATTATAATCTGCATGCGCTCATATTTATTCATACGCCGCATGGATTTACGCTGGCGGCGTATGGCATTGCTATCTGCCGCAATTGCCAATGTCCCGTCATTGTTAATTTCGTTGAAGTTCATGGCTCCAGAACTTCCCCTGGCTAACGGATGGCTCGATCCGTTAAATAACCTCCACTTTAACTCAGGGTTTATTCTGGCCCTCAGTGCCTTCTTCAACATTTCATCGCTAGAAAATCGGGTTCGAGCACTCACCGCAGCGCAAACAAAAGCAAAACAATTAGAAATGGAGCTTGAACTTGGTCGTTCAGTTCAAACCCAACAGCTAAGGATCCCATCTCTGCCCTCCGATTTGACCGTGGACTATTATCAGTCCGCTGCCTCCTATGTTTCGGGAGATACGTTCTTTTGCCATTGGGATCAAGACAGAAAAGTATTTACGGCATTGCTTAACGACGTCACTGGTCATGGAGTTCAAGCAGCACTGAAGGCAACCATATGCAACGTGATGGCTGACCTTTTATGGGCCGAGAGAGACTCCTCAAAGCATCGCGCCATCAACAACTCTATGATTCAATCCTACCATCAGATGATTGGACGCTACCTAAATGACAGATTCCAAATGCGAGACATCCACAGCATTTGTGGGTTTGAGTTTTTGCCCGAGGAAGGACTTTTGAAATTTTACCGGGCTAACGCACCCTTTCCGATTTTAATTCAACCACCATCCGATCCTTCATCTTCAGATTTTGTTAAAGTTTTGAGCGTGCCGCTCAAGCACGCCGAAGTCACGACATTGAAGCTGCATCCTGGAGCGATCATCATTCTGATGAGTGATGGCATCAATTTTTCCAGCAGAGAGAATGCGAACATCATCCGCAAACTTGAATCCGCTATCGGAAATCATCATACAGTTGACCTCCAAGTCGACGACGTAAAAAAAATGATTGTCGATCTCGCCTCTGTTAACGGCGCCCATATTGACGATGATAAGACCCTTTTCATCTTCAGATGGCAGCCGCACGCGACCGCTAAAGTGGCTAGGGCCTCGGCCTAGTCTACTTCGACTTTTTTTGACTTTTATCCGGCGATGAACCTAAATCCTGGGGCAAAGTCATCCAAAAACATCCATGTTTATGATGATGGACTCGATCTTCCATGCGACCTTCGCCAAATCGCGGACAAGCTGTGCCAAACTCTTTATTATATTGTTCAAGCGCCTCTTGATGGCACTGTTCATAGCTTTTCCCAGACTCCAAACACTTTCCAACTTTGCTATGCAAGCTGGCCATCTGCTGATGGCGTCTCATCAATAGTTCACGATGTTCCGCAGCTGGAACATCTCGGATGTCAGGTTGCGCAGCTCCGAGCCAAGCACCAAATGACACGAAAGAAAAAATCAGACTTAAACATGTAAAAGCATAAAAATAGCTGGTGCGCATAAATACTCCTTTGAGGTCTGTCGTCGCCTTGCCCAAAAGAATTCGATGCAAAAACAGTGTCCGTGGCGCATCTGTAAAGGGCTATTTTTATGGGGAAATTCTTAGAGCCTAAATTCATCCTGCTAATAATATCTAGCAATCGGCGGCTAAAATCACGACGTAGCGCATTTGCCACACAATCCCTGAAGGTTCGGAGGTCAGCAATTTCTATTAAAATACAATGAGCTACCACTCATTAAAAATTATGATGCCATTTAAATATCTGTATTAATTAGACTTTTAAGCCGCTCAGACCCCTGCCTCAATTTGCGCGGTTTTTACTCACATGTTAAGGAGATTCTAATAATTAAGCGTGTATGCTCATCGACCATTGAATGCTGAAACTGCCAAACTAGTAAAGGAGGCTCACGATGAAACGCTTTAAACCAACTCATGCCTGCGCCGCAATCGGGCTTCTGCTCGCAACTGCCTGTGGCAAACCCCATGAGACCAGTTCGGGTACACCGTCTCAGATCGACGACTCTGCAAACATTGCAGCCCAAAGCTCCATCGCCATTGATGGGGACGATGAGTTTTCACATCTAATCGTTCAGCTACCAGCTGAATACGACGATGTGCGGCTTTGTATCGGCGCAGTGACAACCTGTCAAAGTCCCGATGCAAATCTGATTGGACTAACAAAAACATCTCCTGGTTTTTGGCGTTCGGAAGCACCGATCGACATTCGACAAGATTTTTCTGCCCACGTCGTAAGACGAGACGGTGATCGCAACAGTATCCTGTATTCAAGTGATCACGAAGGATTGTCGCCTACAGATGGAGATACACCATCTGGCAGTGCTCCGTCAGCGGTGGTTTTACCGCCTCCGAACGAACTTCCGAAGATGAGGCCAGTTCCAAATACTCAAGTCGCGTACGACTATCATGGAACGCTCTCGCGTTCTCATCCAAGTGCAGCGGTTATCCGCATGGTCGTGCAAAGTGGCGCCCTCAAGAACGCGAATCAGGTACACGTAACGGGAACCCTTGTGAACTTAAGCAACTCGAAAATCAAGTTGCCTCTGTCTCGCGTCGTTCCTGTGTCAAATGGTAACACCCTCGACTTTACGGTCGATCAGTTATCATCTAACACCGTATACCGGCTGGAGGGGGTCAAGATTACGAATGCGTCAACTGGGATCACGACACCTCCGCCATCGGTCACCATGCGTCACCCATTCCACGTGGCGACGGCAGAGGAGAATAAACTTTCCCAAGCACGCCGACGTTTAGTGCTTCGAGCTTTGGCTGAGTCCTATGATTGGGATCATGGGAACTACCAATCTAGCAAAGGATATGCTTCCGGTAGCTGGTGTGACCGTTTTTACACTTGGGCAGTGGCTAAGGATTTTAAACTCGCCTACCAATACTCGGCGAAAACGTTCTTTAGCCAATATAGAACCCTGGGTAACGCATCACGCATACCAACCTTGGCTAAAACAAAATCAGTCATGGGTGACTTGATTCGGTACGAAGGTACTAATCTGGGAACGCATACCCTGATGATCGTTGCCTACGACCATGCTCTCAAGTCCATTTGGACAGTCGAAGGAAACTATAACAATCGTGTTATGCGCCTCAAGCGTGGCGTCAGTTCCGGATGGATGCACGGCCATCTGATCGATGCTCAGGTAAAATAAGCAAAAATTTGGCCCCCCGGTCGCCGTTTGCAGGTACCGGGGGGCTAAATTATTTGAGAAAAAATCTTATTTTTAGGCAAACGATTCGCCGAGGCCTGCCAACAGCGGAACAAGATTGAACAACCCCACCAACTTAAAGATAAACAGCTGTAATTATTCTTATTTACCCTGCATTTCGGGGCTTTCCGCTTTTTTCTCTTCAGTTTCAGCCAAAAAATGCCGCTAACGGGTCTGAGGAGGGGGCTGAAAAGCCTTGATAAAGCATGACATCAGCAAGACTCAGATTGAACTTCATCATGATCTCATTCAGCCTGCTTTTCGCACGAGTCCCAACATCACCTGCAAGCGAAGCACAACATCAGCGTCAGCAATTCAAGACAAATTCTATTTTTATTCAGTCAAACTTTGAGAACTCGGGGCTGGGATCGAATCTAGCAAATGGACTTCGGTGTCCCGGAGGTACATCCCCACTCTATTCAACGATCGTCGTACATGGAGCTGGTGATGCCATGCTTTGTGCGTTAGCGCGCGCTGAGGCACTTAATGAATTTGATGATCGCAAACAGAGAGCGAAAATGGAATGCGAACTTGGTGGAGAGAACTATACATTCCAGGAGGCGTCTCGTCAGGAGTCTACGCCTTGCGAATGCAGCGCTTATACTCCTAGTTGCCAAATTTCATTTTCCCAAGAGTTTTTTTGCTGCGGACCTGCAATGCAGCGATAATCGAATAAACAGTTCATCTCTAGGCCCAATCTGCTCTCACTCTGCGAGAGAAGGTCCAACTTTCGAAATACGGTCTTGAACTGCCAGTCCGGAAAGAAATGCACCCTCAATCTTGGGTCCGCCAAAAGCTTCCCCCGCAAAAAACAACTTGGGCGAGCGCCTATCAGATTTCTTACCAATAGAAACTTCAAGAAAAGCTGAGTTGAAAACGGTCTTAGGTGTCGCATAACGCCAGCGCTGCACTGAAAGATTGCCAAGCGGACGAAATTTATATCCGGGAAAAACCTCGTCAAGTGCCTTTAAAGTTGCTGTAAAAACATCTGCATCTGACTGGTCAAAATAAGTGCGACTTAAATCGTGAGACAGATGGATGGTCAGCGCTCCTGCAGAGCTACAGACCCCTTTAAGCCCGTTATCACTCAGAAACGCTAAGGGTCCAGTAGCGCATTGAACAGGAATATTAAAATTCGGCAGATACTCCGTTTCAAACGTTCCTAAGACAGCCAAACAAGGCTCATAGTGAATCGAGGAAAGCGATGCTACAACGTCGTCACACGAGGCAGCTAGGAGTGCGTCACGTGCAATATCTAAAGATTGGGGAACAGGAGCAGTCAAAACCACATAACGAGCATCGATAAATCCCCCATCCTGATCAAAAGCCCGAAGGGCAGACCCGATGTCTTCAAGCCTAACTACGCGTCGTCCACAAATAACCTGTTGCACCGGCAAATCCCTTGCCATAAATTTCACGAGTTTGTTCATTCCACCTACGGCTGCATATCGTGGATAGCCATCAGATGGTCCGGAAAGATCCGCCGATTGGAATCCACGACACCACTCTTTGGCAACATTTGCAGATAATAACTCCCGCAAAAGACCTGTAAATTGATGGCTGCGTACAGTGAAAAACTGGGCTCCATGGTCGAACGTCTGCATGCCAATGCGCCTCGTTGCTAACCGCCCACCCACACTTCGCCCCTTATCCAGTAAAATCCACTGACCAGGGATTACCTGTTCCAATCCTCTAGCGATCGTCACTCCGCAAATTCCAGCACCTATAATTAGTACATCTACCGTCATACTCTCACTCATCAATATTGTGTTCCGTATCTATTAACATTAAAGGTGGGATCTCTTTGGATTTGACGTATCAATCCCTTCATTTCACGGATCGCCTTTTCCATCACGAGCAGCTCTTGCGCAGAACGATTACGGCTATAGCGATAACGACAGTAGGAGTCTGAAAAATTTTCTGCAGAGTTCTCCAACAAATGGAACCTACCAGCGACCCGTCTAAGCCACAAATCAACGGTCTCCCCCGGCCCCCTGGCTTGACCTATCACGCTCAACGTATCATTCAAGTTTCGTAGCATCATCAGTTCGGCTGTTTGACGCTCACGTCGATAGCGCCTGATTCGCAGAGTCAAATAGGAAAACAGAAGTCCAGTAGCGCCTAGTAAAGAAAGCTCCTCTCCATAGTCTATCATTACGCCGCCTGCGGTAATGATCGATTGGCCTCCTAAAAATGCGAGCAACTGGTCCAGCCCCATTAAAATGTTCGCAAATAAAATACTGCTTTTAATTGAACCGAAGTCTGGAATGCGAACACCCTGAGACCTCAGATACATCTCGGCACCCTCCTGAACCCTGTCTGGCGCGACAAACGACACTGGATCGACTCGCCTCCATACCCTACGCGACTTATCCCAAAGTTCGACCCACGCATGCGCGTCAAAATCACGAACATACAGTGTAGTTCCAGATGAGTCCCACTGACCACCTAAAAACCCTGCGATAACTCGCGATGGAATACCACCCTGCCTCGCAAGAAGAGCGCTTGCCGCAGCATAGTGTTCACAGTAGCCCTGTTTAGAATTGAAAAGAAAATCTGCGACGTCCGGTCCTGAATAACGAGGCTGCAAAGTGTATTCGAAACCTTCCCGTTTGAAAAATTTTGCTATCTCTGAGACAAAATAATCAACGTCACCTTCATGAGCTAAATCTTTTGCCAATCGAGCAACCCTCGGATCAATGCGCTCCGGCACCTGAAGGAGTCGGGGGATATCCTCATCTGCCAACGAATCCACAGGTGTTAAGCGACTGTAAGCTCTAAAGTAAGCCCAACCACCCTCATGGCTTATCGCCTGGAAAACTCCATTATCTCGTACGCTAAATCTTTGTTTGTTGCTCACCCCAGTTTCGGCGGCAATACCATACTCAAGAAGCGGAACAAAATCTGAATAGCGAGCATTTAAGGAAACATCATAGACCATGTCCGAAACCAACGGTTCACGGCCCTTCACCAAGCGACTTGGCCCGGGATTCCAATTGAATCCCTTGACTTGATCCATAACTTCACCGCGCAGATACAGTTCAGACTGGGAAAGAGCCGGTTTACTGGCGAACTGAATACGCATTGCCAAGGCAGATGAAAGACGAAGATGTTGCATACTGCCGGGTGTTATAAATCGGGAGAGTCCTGATAGACCACTTTGGCGACTCGCATACTCTTGCGCCTGTCGCAAACCAATAGCGGTAATACCAGCAAGAAAGACGATCAGAAAGATCGTTTCCTTACGTATAGACCTTTTCGAAAACCATACAAGGGATGGGACAAGCCTCATCCCGGACCATGCGCTAATCAATGATGATATTGCAAGCATAATGATTAAAAGTGACAGCGGAAGGCCCCAAACCGGAGGAAGAAATCCAACAAGCACTACCCCAGCAAATAAACCGCAGAGGATGCGCAAGCACCGCCCCCAGCGGTCGGGAGCCGTAGAAAAAAATAAGACCAATAAATAGAAAAACACCAGCGCCGAGGCTCGGCTCTGCTTAAATACACCGCAAACCCAAGCTAGCCATAAACCAGCGACTGTTATTAACATTCTCCACGGCAGCCGTATGATGAAACCTTTGCGAGTGGAGTCCGCAAGATAAAAACCAACCGCCAACATGGACACAGGAACTAAAAACATTGGTGAATAGCGTAATCGATCCACAAAAACCAACGCCAACAACATCATGAAGGTTGATGCCACCGAGTCGATGTCTATCGTTTTAAATCGCTCCTTCACAATTGACCTCCTGGAAGGGCGCGGTCTAAGTCAAAATCAGCCAATACAGTTAGACATCGTTTCAAATGCCTCTCACCTACGCCTGATGGAACCTCTAGCCCAGGCATCTCAAGAGAAAACGATTGTTTTGCTTCAAACGCTTCATAGAGCCAAAGAGCTAGCTGAGAAAGTCTGGCTTCCCCATTGTTGCCGCTGGTATCTGACCATTTTAAAACTGTATTCGAATCACCCGATTGACCTGAGTATACCCGAACCTGCGCTTTGGATGATTTGGAAGATGCTCGCCAATCAATACGGGATAAATGATCGCCTGGCAGATACTCACGATGATGCGAGTAGTCAATTTCAGACTGCGGACTCAACTTTGTCAAATTTTCTCTCAAATCGTTATTATTCGTCGCAGAACCAAACTTGCTTATTCGGCTGACGCCCGATGGGATTGGAAAAGCAGCGTATACACCAACAAAAGAAAACTCCCTCCAGACTCGAAACATACCAAACGGGAATAAAGAGCTGGCGATCACTTTTGGCAGACGATGTATCGATCTTTTACCCGCCTCAAAGGTAAGATCCATGTTTTTGCCAGCGGCCGATATGTTCGCCTCCTCGACTTTTGTCTTACGATACCTATCCCTAAAGCTAAGAAAAGCATTTAGGATCTCCTCTTTCGCATAAGCACCTAAATGACGAGGTAAGAGAGACATTTTTCTTGTGTGAAACACATCTTCATGACTCACGCACCTAAAACTAACGCCAAGCGTCTGACTACTAGATTCTACCATGATCGTCATACTTGTCGGCGCAAACGCTTGTGCTGACTGGGCCTCCACCTTCAATACATTCAAATCACGTAGATTCACGTGAGCCTCAATCATTGACAACAATTCGACAAAGACGATGAGAAGGCACGCAGCCAAAACAGAATAAAGCTGCAGTGAGACGCCGATCACCGCGGTCAAGACCACCACGGAATTAAAGGCAAAACAAAACCACGTCGGAACGATATAAATCCGCACTTGATTAGATCTACGAAAATAACTAAGGAAGAATCTTGTCCGATTCACAAGAGACTTGAGCAGCACTGGCGCCTTCATTTAAGCGTCCACCTGAACTGACCGAAGTGCCGCTGCAACGATATCAGAACCAGATTCTGACAGACCGACATTTTTTGGGGTTAAACGATGGCCTAACACGAAGGGCGCTACCGCCTGCACGTCTGACGGCTGAATGAAGTCCCGCTGACAACCAAAAGACCATGCTTTTGCACAGGCTGTCAGAGCAAGGAGAGCGCGAGGACTACACCCCTCCGCCCGAGCACGAATCCACTCAGCTAAATTTAAAATATAGTCCGCAACGGCATCGCCAACGTAAATCGAATTTATCTGCATTCGAAGCTTTGACAACTCCGCGAGATCAAACAGCGGTGATGTGGCTTCAATTAAATCGGCTCGCGACGGCTCGGTGAGCAGCTTACGCTCACCGGATCTAGCCGGGAAACCTAAACTAATAGCCATCATAAAACGGTCCAACTGTGATTCCGGAAGTGGATTGGTACCTGCACTATCCATTGGGTTTTGCGTCGCTACGACGATAAACGGAGAGGGAAGTGCATGCATAGTCCCGTCAACGGTCACAGCACCTTCCTCCATAGCCTGAAGGAATGCGCTCTGAGACTTCGGTGACGCACGATTTAACTCGTCTGCCATCACCAAATTGGCGAAAATCGGACCTTTGATGAAGGAAAACTCACCGCTCTTTTGATCAAAAACACTTCCACCGGTGATGTCCGCAGGAAGAATATCGCTCGTACATTGAATTCTCTTCCACGGCAGATTAAATAGTTTCGCGATCAATTTTACCATTGTCGTTTTACCAACGCCTGGAACATCTTCAATGAGCAGATGCCCGCCTGCCATGATGCAGCACCAAGACAATCGAAGCGATGATTCCTTCTCAACTAGAACCCGCGAGGCCGCATCCAGGAAACGCTTCAATTCCGGCGCAAGCTCTTCCTGTCTCACTCCTTGAATTTTTTGCGACAATGCAGAAATCTTTATCATGCAGATGGACCCCGGGCTTTAGTCGACCTTGTATAACACCGTAGCAGAGACAGTAATCTCCGTTTGCTTTGCTTCAATCGTTGGCGATGGTTCTGCAGCGGCAGCTGCGTCAAAACTAGCTCCGAGGGCTCTTACCCCCTTAAATCGAACACCCGTATCATACGATGGACCACTCCGACCCTCGGTAATATCGATGACTTTTCCAATTTTAACTCCAGCACCTTTAGCCAATTTCTGAGCTTTATCTTTAGCGTTGCGAGCAGCGTTCTCCAGGCAGTCCTCGTATTCAGCCTTGTATTTCTCCTTTGAAACAAAGGTCGTCAACTCCCCAATATCTTTGACGCTATGTTTACCAGCAACTGCAATCACGTCTCCAATTTTTGCGATATCAGACGTTTCAACGGATATTCCGATACGGGCCAAGTACCCACGAGAGACCATTTTTTTTCCAACCCATTCCCGATCCTCTCGAACCTGCACATCATCTGTCTCAAAAACCGCGCCCGGCAGATTCAGGTTTTTTAAAGCTGCGCGCAACTTTTCATGCTCACGAGTTGCTTCCTGCATAGCTCGCCCCGGACTTGGCTGTAGCGAGGTGTTTGCGAGGGATATCGAGGCGCGGTCCACGCTAATTTTTCGGACACAAGTTCCCGTTGCAGAAATACCTGAAACTTTATCATCAGCTGACGCAGCGCTAGCCGATAGGCCAATAAAAATGATCAAAGCATAATTCATCACGACGCAGTCTCTCCTAACTTATTCCAAACTCTTAAGGAACTTGACGCAAAATATCGTTAAACGGCTTAGTCAACATGGGGGCTGTATCAGCAGACAGCTCGAAAATCATTGAGGATAGAACTGGGCGAAGTTTTTTGCCTGAACGTCTTTCCCAATCTGCGATACATCCGTTACGCCGTCCTGGCAATAAATAGGTTGAACAAAGACGCCCACCCGCATCAGCAGGAATCCCGCTGCCAAGAACTTCTCCGTAAACGGGTTGATTTCTGGTCTCCTGAGCATGCGCCAATGAGGAAAACCTCACTCCTACACCGGCGTAGAGCCCACCATTTGCAACTTGAACGACTGCCATTCCATTTTGCCCCATGGACTGGATTGCTGCGGATGCATCCCCGGCAATAGCCTTCATGTAAGTACCGACTTCAAACGAACCATCCGATTGCCAAGCTTTGGCCAATCTTTCGTCTGAAACAAAAATGACTGACTGCATCCTCTCAAAACCAATGGATGCTCCCAAATCAAAACCACCTGTTTTCAAAAACGAAGGGGCGCTCCAGCCGCCAGCTTGTAAACGGCAAGACATGAGGCCCTCGCCACCGCTTCCACCAATCAAAATTGCACCACGATCAACCTGCATTGAGATAATGCATTTCGTCTGAGTAAGAGCTTCCGGGGAAATAACTGGTAAATTGTTAGGGCCCAAAACTTTTAATACGCCATTGAGAGCATTAGTAGCTTCGGATACAGTCTGTTTTATACGGGCAGCCTGATTTGCTTCAATATTTGGATCAGGTGTTTCGGTTAAATTAGACCCATCAGTCGACGTTTTACAGCCTACGACTAATGAAAGCCCAATGACTGCACCAAGCAAACAACGCATAATCCCTCCCTGATCAGACAATTACCACCTCCCATATTATACCCTCGGAAGCCGTCGCCAAGAGATGGGCAAAAACAACCCTCCGTCCTACGCAGACAAAAAGCCTTAGGGACATGGCGTTTGTTAGATGATAGAGTCCCTGAGCTCGCTGATTCATGACTCCCTTAAGCCCATTAGAACCCCATGCCCTTTAACGCTCAACAACTCTGCCAACTGTCAATTGAAGAGGCATTTAAGTCCTTGAATACCACGCCAGGTAAAGGCTTGCTCTTGTCTGAGGTCACTGAGCTTCGTAAAGCATATGGGCTCAATTGCCTCACCGACTTTGGGAAACCAAGCTTATACAAGATTTTACTCCATCAGTTCAGCACGTTGCCAATTATCGTGCTATTAATTGCCGCAACCATCTCCGGCGTTATTGGGGAGATGGAGGACTCTCTCGTCATCCTTGCAATTATTGCCATCAATGGTGGGCTAGGCTTTTCACAGGAATACCGAGCCGAACGCGCTATGGCCGCACTACGAAAACTAACTATCGTCCAGTCGAGAGTTCTGCGCGACGGTACATGGATAACCGTCCCCGCCGAAGATTTGGTACCAGGAGATATCGTTTCGTTTCAAGCAGGTGACAAGATTCCAGCTGATGTTCGCTTACTCGATATCGTTGACCTTGAAATTGATGAATCTATGCTGACCGGAGAATCGTACCCTAACAGGAAAAGTCACAATCCTCATTATGATCAGTCCGTCGAAGTTTCGCAGATGTCAAATATTGCTTTCAACGGAACAACTGTCACACGGGGGCGCGGCACTGGACTCGTATTTTCGACAGGTATGAGCACAGAAGTTGGCAGGATTGCTGGCCTCCTTAACAACCAAAACACACGCCCCACTCCACTACAAGCCCGTCTTGCAAAATTCAGTCAAAAATTAGCCTTAGCAGTCGTCGGACTATGCATAATTATATTTATTTCAGGCCTAATTAGAGGGGCAAATCCACTTTCGATTTTTATGGTCTCATTGAGCTTAGCAGTAGCAGCGATCCCCGAGGCATTGCCGGCAGTCACAACCGTATTGTTGTCTTTGGGTGCCAAATCCATGGCGAAGCATCAAGCACTAACCCGAAAGCTCCATGCAGTTGAGACGCTAGGCTCTGTAACATTCATCTGCACTGATAAAACCGGCACCCTAACTGAAAATAAACTTCGGCTGACATCAATCGCAGTCGAGCATTCTTCTTGCTCAATTAAAGATGCAAAGAAAAACCCTGCTCGATATGAAACACTGCTACAAGTTATCGCCTTGAATAATGATGCGACCGTTGAGGACGGCGCCCCTTCATCAGGAGACCCCTTGGAAGTGGCCTTACTCGAGGGAGCATCCGCTCTGGGTGTTGAACGAGTAAAACTAATTGAGAAATTTGCTAGAAAGGCGGAAATACCTTTCTCATCTGAGCGAATGATGATGTCGACCTTACACGCAAACGACACTGGTACAAAATTGTTTTTGAAGGGCGCCCCCGAGGTCATAATTAATCGATGTGCTGATCAACTTACAGGTGAACAAAGGCAGCCAATAGACCGACCACAAGCACTTAAGCTTGCTAGTGAGCTTGCATCGCAAGGGAAACGTATTATTGCTTGCGCCATGAAAGAAAACCTCCCGGCAGACAAGATAACCATAGACCCAAATGATGAGACCGAACTAACTTTTCTTGGCCTTATTGGACTGGAAGATTCGCCGCGAGCCCAAGTCAAGGAATCTATTGCGGCCTGTCACACCGCAAGCATACAAGTTGTGATGATCACAGGAGATCACCCCATCACGGCAGTTTCAATAGCGAAAAAGATCGGCATCATTGCAAATAATCAAACAGATGAGTCACTAAACACGCTCATCCTAACTGGCAAACAATTACGCGGATTATCTGATTTTGATTTTCAGAAAATTGTCAAAAACATCCGAATTTATGCCAGAGTTGCACCGGAGGATAAAATACGAATCGTTACCGCCTTGCAGGCTGCCGGAGAGTTCGTTGCCATGACTGGAGACGGCGTTAACGACGCACCCGCCCTGAAGCGAGCTGACATCGGAGTAGCCATGGGAAAAGGAGGCACCGACGTGGCGCGTGAGTCGGCGCAAATGATACTTCTGGACGACAATTTTTCTACGATTGTTCATGCTGTTACGGAGGGACGAAGGATTTTTGATAACATCCGAAAATTCATTCGCTATGTCTTAACCGGAAACTCAGGGGAAATTTGGACACTATTAATTGCCCAGATCATTGGCCTTCCTCTTCCACTCCTGCCAATTCAAATTCTGTTTGTAAACTTGCTCACTGACGGATTGCCAGGAATGGCTTTAGCGGCAGAGCCTTCAGAAAAAGGCACGATGACCCGACCACCGCGTCCACCTTCAGAATCTGTTTTTGCGCGAGGACTATGGCAGCACTCTCTTATCATTGGCATGGCTCTCGGTGCTTTGACACTTTTCGCCTTTAAGCTAGGCTCAGTCGTATCCATAACTAACGGACAAACAATGGCATTCATGGTTCTAACATCAGGCCAATTGATTCATATTTTAGCAATTCGATCCGAGAGCGAATCCATTTTCAGGCGAGATATTTTAAGCAACAAACAATTGACAGTGGCCGTGTTCCTGACGTTTGGCATTCAGGTTTTTGCGATATACAACCCCAAGCTAAACACGCTTTTTGGCACATGCCCTTTAACACCAGAGCAAATGGCACTTTGCATCGGGCTTGCAGCATGTATCTTGATATTTACGGAAGCAGAGAGACTATTCCAACATTTGGTCGGAAAACGTCAGCCCATCACAGCGTCGCTGGGATGAGTGAAAATAACATACCGCATAAGCCAGCCAATAATCGTTAAAACAATAGACCCAACCACTGCCGGCCAGAGCCCTTTAATTTCAAAACCAGGGGACAATGCAGCAGCTATCTTAAGCGATATTCCGTTGACCACGAAAAGAAACAGACCAAAGGTCAGCAAAGTTAAGGGCAGCGTCAGGATTGCTAGAATTGGCCAAATAAAAATATTCACAAATCCAACGACTGCAGAGGCAATTAAAGCGGATATAAAACCATGTACTTTAAAGCCGGGAACGAAGTATGCCGTCATAATTAGCGCTAAACTTGCGATAAACCAATGGACCAAATAAGGCCACATACTCACCCCTCCCCACCGAAAACGTTTACAACTCGCGATACGCGAGCCTAAAACCTTCTACCACACACCTTATTTAATGCCATGGCTCTTTTTCAACCTCTGTACATCCTGCGGAAATCCGCGCACTTTGAGAGTAATACCAGACTCGGTATGGTTCTCCTCAAGAACTCTGAGGCTGTTGTGGGCCTCCGCAAGGGCTGCACCGCTTGAATATGGAATTTCAATAGTCGCATCGATCATTGCGCGTTCAAAAAACGATATGCAAATGCTCTTTAATCCTTCAACGGAGGACTCATCTCTAGTCGATAAGAAAACGGCATCGGGAAACTCTTTGCGCATCATTGCTTTATCAAGCTCGGACAACAAATCAACCTTATTCAAGACAAGAATTAAATCGTGATCGGCCGCATCGATCTCCGCTAAAACCCTTCGCGTGGTATCTATTTGCGACCTCACAGAAGGATCTGATGCATCAGCGATTAACAGTATAAGCGTGGCGTCCATGGCTTCATCAAGTGTTGATCGAAATGATGCCACAAGGTCATGGGGGAGCTTATTTATAAACCCAACCGTGTCCGTTATCAGAATTTTTGGCTTGGTCTCAGGGTGAATTGACCGTACCGTCGTATCTAGCGTAGCGAATAACTTATCTGCAACGAGAACCTGGCTACCTGTTAGCGCCCTCATCAGCGAGGATTTCCCGGCATTAGTATAACCAACGAGAGCAACCTTCATATGCGATTTACGACGTTCACGCCTCAGAGCCTCTTCTCGATGAATTAACTCGAGTTCCTGCTTTAACTCGGCAATTCGATCTCTTATTCGCCGTCTATCCAACTCATGCTGAGTCTCTCCGGCTCCTTTTGCACCGATTCCGCCCCCTTGCCGGTCGCCTCCAGTTGAGGCTCGTATTCGTGGCGTTAGGTATGTGAGCCTGGCAATTTCCACTTGCGCCTTAGCGGCTGGAGTTTTTGCATGCCTATGAAAAATCTCTACAATCACGCCAGTTCTATCCATAATCTGGACGCCCAGCGCCTCCTCCAAGTTTTTTGCCTGAGTGGGTGTTAACTCATGATCAAACACAACCAAAGATGCCTTTGTCTTCAAATCAGTGCGATCTGACTGAATCGGCTCATCATCCTCAGACCAGTCGACATCTTCGTTGACCCCAATGGCACTCGTGTGTTTTGAAAAACCCTTAACAATGCCCTCACCGCCGGTCAGTTTGGCAATTTCCAGAAGCTTTCCTTCTCCGATGATCGTAGCGCCGGCGACAGACTTGCGTTTTTGAATAACGCGAGCAACAACATCAAAGCCTAAAGTCTCCACGAGTCGCTTTAACTCCGCGGTCGACTCTTGGACGGCATGATCACTGACGTCAGGTAGCTGAACAGCCACTAACACCGCCGTTGGGCGATTTGCTTGGGCATTTTTCTTCATGGTTAAGAGATCTCCCGATGCCCAAAAAGTTTAAATTGTGCCTCGCACAGCGCCCTGTATTAGCCTATTCAAAGGCAAGAGTCGCCAAAAAAATAATCATAAACTAGGCTGTTCTTACGGGTATTTAGCCCCAGATCGGTTGAGTCTTAACAAAAAATTAGCGGACACCGCCGTTTGCCCTTTGTACTATATAGCGCTCAGGTGGTTATTTTTTAACCACTCGCGTTTGGAACCTATACAATTTTGCATGACCGTCGCTGCAACTGTTCCTTGTTCCGGCTGACGTATGCACCTCCTAACAAAACCCTCGTGGCAAAGGCCGCGGGGGTTTTTATTTCGCAAAAGCCCATCGTTATTGAGCTAATCCCAATAAACGACAAATCAAATCTAGATTTCATACGATTACAAACCTGAAGCGCTGACATTGATGCGCTGAATCTAAACTTTTCATCAAGGCCTTCCGAATCCCTAGTCACCAGAGTTGGCGAAAAATGGAAAATCCTTAATCGGCATGCAGCCATTCAAAGGACCAGTATGAAAGATTTGCGACACCATCTCCTCATTATTTTTAGTGTTTTGATCACAGCTGCAACAATGTGGATCAACATTGACGTTATAAGCAGAAGCGGATCGGTCATGAACTCGACACAGGAGTTAAAAAATCTGGAAGAGCGCCTAAAGTCTGTTCCATCATCATATAAGGTGGTTGGCATCGACAGTCTTTACAAAACTGCCGATGAAATCGGATCACTTCAAGGTAATCACATACTAGTAAAGCGTGACTGGTTTCATCTTTCAATACTGCTGCAGATATTAACCTTCGCCGTTATCGCATCCTGGGTGATAACGCTACGCCGACATCTGTCAACACGAGTAAACGAATCAGATTTGGACCCGGTCGGTGAAACCTTTGCGGAGAACGCCACGATAAACCTTGACCCAATGGCAAAAGAGCTCATCGATGAAATACATAAAGCGGCCAGTCATTTGGAGAAAATCCAGCAACGAAAGCTGACAAACCAAGAGCATGACCGCTCTAAGCTCGAAGGCAAAGATATAATTGGAAAAGATCATTCTATTGAGGCACAGACGCATCTTATTTTCACATCTGCTCAAGACTTGGCCCAGAGCATGGCAGATGCTCAAAGCATGCTAGACGAGCTCTCGAAAAACCTCAAGCGGGAAAGCCAGACAAGCCAGCAATCAAAAATTGAATTGAACCTGCTCACCAATCAATTACGAACTGTAAAATTTAGCCTCGCAGATCTTGGCAGTCAATGCCTCGACTTGGTCAAACGAGTAACTCAATTTTCCGAGACAACAAATGACAGCTTCAAATCCTGCACCGAGATAAGTGATGGAGTCAAACAATTCAATACCAATCTCGCGCAACACTCAAACAGGCTACAAGTGTTCCAAAACCAGTTCCGAGAGGCACAGAGCAAACTAGAATCATGCCGAAACGAAATGAAAGAAACAGTAATCCCAATCGCTGCACTCTCACAGCGAGCCAAGGATGTTGAGGTAGTAATAGAAACCATAGACGACATCACGGAGCAAACAAATTTGCTTGCAATCAATGCATCTATCGAGGCATCGCGCGCTGGAGAGGAGGGACAAGGATTCGCAATTGTAGCCGAAGAAATTCGCCAATTAGCCCTTAAGTCATCTCATGCAACGAGAAACATCGCCGAGCTTCTAATCGCAATCCAGACAGGTGCGCACCAAGTCGAGACCCAGCTGAACGTAGCCGCGATCTCGGTGGAAACTGCAGGCGATAATATCAATAATTTTGCAGCTAGCTTTACAGCTCTTCACAGTCAGACTGCTGCTTCGTCTCAGATGACGAATAAGTTGAGTAACCTTTGCTCATCCCTCGAAGAGGGGCTGAACTCTTCCCGAAACAACTCCTCTAGCGCACTTAAATTAGCCACAGACATCTCAAGCCGACTCAATTCATTCTTAAAGCTAGATCTTCCATTATTCGACAAATTCACAGACATCAGCGTTCATGCTGACCGCCTACACCGATCCCTCCAACAGCAATCCGTCGGTATTGACAAGCTACAAGCAACACTTGAACCAACAAAAACCAACGCAATGAACACCGCCAAGGTGGCGCAAAACATTTACTCCACCTTCAAGAATCGCACACCCGTCAGGGATGAAACGCCCGCACTGCATTTTTTTGACGAGGACAACAACAACGATTCAATACTTCGCGCTGCGAGAGAACTGAAATTGTCTGCAGAAACACTATCTGAATATGGAATTAAAAAAATAAAGCCATCGAATAATTTTGACATCATCATAAAACAGACAAGTTAAAGAGGGCTACAACGTGGTATCTATTGGTGACAAATCATTACAGCAACGCTTAGAGAAAGCCTTAGAACGCAGCACTCGCGAAAACTCCGACGCCATGGAAAAACTATCCAGTGGCTCGGTCTTCACAAGACTTGACCCAAGACCATCCGAACGCGCTCTAGCCGAGGGACTTTCGCAAAAAATTCGCGGGTTATCAGCCGCAAAGCGCAACATCAATGATGCGGTTTCGCTCCTTCAGACGGCAGACTCCAGTATGCAGCAAATCAATGACATGATTATGCGAATGAAGGAAATCAACGTCGCTGCAACCAACACAACCATAAATGATCATGAGAGAAAGTTTCTATTTATCGAGTATCAAGCCTTACATGATGAGATCCAACGTGTTGCCGAAACAACTGTTTTTAACGGCGTACCGATTCTCAACGGAGACTCGGAGGATGCGCCTGAAAGACTTATATTCAGGGTTGGCGACCCAGTTCTGGATGAATCATCTAATAATGAAGACGATATCAATACGATCGTATTCGAGGGCCTACGCGACGTAGTCGCAACCCCAAACGGATTAGGATTGCAAAGCGCTGCCGACTTTCTTTCAGGTCAGTCTATGGACGAAGGCATTTCTGTGAATGAAGCCAAAGATTTGATGGCAGCAACTGACGAAAATTTTGCAACTGCATACGACCAGGCTATCGGAACTCTTTCGACCATGAGGGCCGTATACGGAGGGATGCAAGCAAGAATGCAACGGGCGTTGGACTATACAGACGTTCTGTCAGAAAACCTTTCTGCAGCGCGAAGCACCATTGCGGATACAGACTATGCCAGCGAGGTAGCAAGAATGGCATCCAGCCGAGTACTGATGCAAGCTGGAACCGCTGTACTAGCTCAATCAGGATTCACAAGTAGCCTTAGCGTGACCCTGCTTAACAGTTTATTCAACTAGTATTGATGAGCGCTATCTAAATGAGCGAGACTTTCCTCGCTTTCGCTCAATCCGCGCAGCTTCGATAGATTGGTACCATTGACTGGAATCGATCCGGGAATCAAACCCTCCAAGCATATCCATCGACCTTATTTTCCCACAGTCGAAATCCCAGCTACACATCCTCCGCGAGGGCCCTGATGCCCCTATAGTCCCAACAAATTCGACCGCTGCCTCTGTCGCTTCCTTGAGCTTTGGATCCAAACCACTGGCTGACGACGCGCGATACAAACACCACCTCAAATGCGCCATGGGCAATCCGTGATAATTGTGAAAATCTCGAATAATTGACGGTAAAGCTGCAGGATCTATCACACCCAGACCCATAAGGGACCAAGCCACTTGTAGCCAGCTATCAAATTGGTACCAAGTTCCGTCAAATCTAGAAATTGCAGTGGACGAGTAGCCAGGCACATTCCGGATATAAATTGCAGCCACAGAAAGATCGGCTGGCAAAGTCAAATCATCTCTCACAACTTGCGCAATGACTGCATCTTCAACTTTAGCTCCACGCAACCAATCCTTAAGACCAGACTTATCAATTCGTCGTTCAAGGAATAGTTTAACACCTGTGTAAATAAAGGCGTCAAACTCCGCGTTATCTCCAAACATCAACAGTCGACTCTCAGCTGGGAGTCTGGCAGCGATATCAAGCAAAGCTTTTGTTTTGTAAGCAATGTGATGACGTAACAAATCGATACGCGCCATTCGTAAGTTATACGTCTGGTTTTTGAACGTGTCAGACGACCATTCAAGATTATCCATGGTTAACTTTCCATCCAGAGCGAGCCTTAACTGCGGCGGCGACGAACTGACAAAATGAATCGCAGACCTTGGCGCAATGCAAGACCTTGGGTCACCACCCCAACGAATCAATTCTAAAACCTCACTAGCCCCCGGTACTGTAATTTTGTCATGGGGACTTTCGAAAGGAATTTTAGCCATCTTTATCCACGATTCAAATTCAGTCTCAAGATAGGTTTTATCCAAATCGCAGAAGACATGATAACCACCGTTAAATCTGTCGACAGATTCTAAAATACGCGAGCTCACCAAAGCTTTGAGCTCATAATGATTAGCCGTTATGCGAAATAACTTTCGAAAGAAACTCACAAAATCACGCCCTCAGCAACGAAATACAAGATGTTACACCCAAGAAACACAACTATAGTTTATCATCCAAGCATCCAAAACCTTGGCAGGCAAAGTCTGTACACAGCGGCAACCCACCGAACCCATTGACTGACTAGAGTTTTTTTCTCCTTTTTTCAATCTCAATGTATGAACATTTACAGAATATTTCCGATAATTTCTCTGAGCTATGTTGTATTGAGTTTTTTTCAGATCCCAGAGGATTAAAAAATTTTGAACAAAATGTTCGCAAATTTTTTACGCAGCTCCGCACAGCTGCAAATGAAGTACCAGCAGCGCACCATTGCGCGCGATCTGGCATCTCGACTTGTGGTTGCACTCTCAGCATCCCTTCTCATAGCTGGCCTTATCTCGTTCATCTACCAGACTCGATCTGACCGGTCAGAGTTAAGAAGTAGCGTGATCAGTAGTGCAAATAATCTAGCTAACCTGCTTGCTCTACCGGTTTGGACCTACAATGAAACTGAAATCAAAGCTCTTGCGGGAACCCACGGCTTGGACAACGGCATTTCAAGCGTCAAGGTTTTCGACGATACCGGTAGCCTCATCACAGAGTTCAAAAAGGCCGGACGTTCGGTTGATATTCGTTCGTCAAAGGACATCATTTATAAGGGCAAAAAAATCGGCATCGTCTCTGTTGGCGCATCGACAACTTCACTCTATGCAAACGCATTACGCAATTTCTTCATAACAATTTTGTTAACGGTTCTTTCGATTGTCATCGTTGTCTTCTTCCTCGTTGTACCGCTTGTTGAGCGCTTTCTTGTTTTGCCGATCAATAAGCTGATCAAAGGCATACAAAATATCGCAAGCGGGCAATATAAAGAAAAACTCCCGCAAGTTCCTCAGCGCGAGCTTCTCAAAATTACAGAAGAAGTGAATTATATGGCTGAAAAAATTGCCTCCAGAGAGAGGCAAATCATCGAAACGATGCAAGCTGCCACTATTCTCAAAACTGAGCTGGGCATCGCCGAGACACTTCAAAGATCGATGAACGCGACCAGAGGCTTTAACACGGCGCGTCGGGTGGCACAATACTACCAGCCCATGTCAAACCTCTCTGGTGATTGGCTTACCGTTTTTGAATGTGATAAGGGCCGCACCATCTATGCGATGGTTGGTGATGTCACAGGGCATGGCATCCCCCAAGGCCTCGTCACTATGGCAGCCTTCGGCGCGATCCAAACCTTAACGCCACTGATTCAACAGAATAGCAAGTCATTCACGCCTGCCACCGTTCTCAATATATTACGTAGTGCATTAGTCACAATCTTACATGAATGTCAGCTTGCAATGACCGTATCTATTATTAAGATTGATGTGGCGTCCCGAAAAGTTTTGATATCGAGTGCTGGTCACCCTCTACCGATCATTTTAAAGACCAATTCAGGGAAAATGAATGTCTCCCCTCTCGCAGCTCCAGCTCAGTCGCCACTTGGCTTCGAGTTCCTGACTAAAGCCACGGCACCACCACCTTATAAAGATACGGCACATCGCTTAGGCGATGACGACATCATCTGTCTATTCAGCGATGGTCTGAGCGAGGCTAGAAATAAAACAAACACCACGTTCCAACGTGATTTCATAAAAATGTTACGAACACTCGATCGTAGGTATCCTCCGTCCGTGCTCCTAGACCGAATACTACAAAGGCTCCAAATACACATGTCAGGAGCTTCCGCGAGTGATGACATTTGTTTAATGGTCATCGACACGAGAAAGGACGACGAACATGAAGCTGTTGCTTAGCCTCATATGTTTAGTCGCCAATACATCTGCCTCGGGGCGAACTCTGACGGCTAGCGCCCCAGATTGGCCTCCATTTTTCATTCAGGAATCAAAAACGGCGCGAGGGATGGGGTGGGAAATTTTATCTCAATGTGGCGAGAAAATTGATTCGAATGTTTCATTTGATATGTACCCCATTCGACGCATGTTTAAGCACATGGAACAAGGGGATTTAGATATTAATATTATGAGCTACAAAAACGATCGCGCAAAGATACTTGAATACGGCAAAGAGGTGGTTTTCTCCAACACGTACGCAGTATGGACGGGCGCACACATTAAAAAACCGATACGCCGTATCTCTGATTTGGACGGGCTTTCACTAGGACAGCTGGTTGGACTTCGACCCTCAGATCAATTCCGAGATTATTTTGAACAGCGAAAAAGAAAAGGTGGAGCCGTTGAGTCACTCGAGCTTAACGATCCTGACCAGGTGGTGAAAATGCTAGCTAAGAAAAGGATCGACGCAACCATTGTGTCGAGCCCCGAAATTCGCTGGCGCAGTAAGAAACTTCAGCTCCAAGATAAAATTAGAAATACAAATTTTTCATTGCAGACTCAGGACTACTTTTTCGTCATGTCTAAAAACAGCCCATTCTACAAGCGCGATCCGAGCATCATTCGTCGCTTGGACACCTGCGTTAAAGCCATGAAACTATCGGGACGCTGGCAATCACTGAAAAGGCAGTATGACCTTTGACTCGGTTTTAAATATGTTATCCAAGCATTCTAAACACTTGATTATTTTAGGTTTTTATTTTTTTCTAGGCATTCTTTGAAATTCCCGGTTTTGTCATGTAGACTACCCACTTGAAACCCAAATTTAAATTTGTCGGCTAGGAGTTTAAGTCTCATGGAAGGACTAAAAACACGCACCTGTGGCTATTGTTTCGCTGAACGCGTCTGGAATTGGACCGGCCAAAAAATGAAGGACGGCTCCAAAGTTTACACGGACGAAAATGGACACCGTTGGGCTGGCCGTCGTTGCCCAATTTGCGAGAAAAGTCGCGTGGCAGCAGCAGTCAGACACGACAGCTTTGATCGCGAAATGATTTTTCAACAACTGATGGAAAAAGGATTTCAGATTAAATCCAAAACCCATCCAGTGACTGTTGAAAAGGATGGTCAAACACTTCAGGTGGGAATTCGACGAGCACGCACCGTTGACGGATCCATTCTGATTGAGTCGCCTGCAGATGCTCGCGACGATATCGTTGCTCTTGTTTTTGAGTCCGTCCGTCTCTGCACACCTGAGCAGATCAAGGGCGTCAATGTGTTCGTTCCACCGGTCGATCCAAGCAGGCCAACTCCTTCAACACTGCTTCCAACTGCGGGCTCCGGCGCACACCGCATTGGTGCAGAGTCGTTCTAGCATGGAATTAAAGAATCGTATCCTTGCCCGCGGAAGACGCTTCAGGCCAATCAAGCATGAAGTGGATTCCGCGGGATTCTTTTCTGGCCATCGCAGATCGTACCGTCAGCCAGGCTACCGCAGCCAAATTTCGCACTTCAAGCACCTCGTTTGAGACCCGATTACGCCACCAATACTCATCAACTTCCTGACGAATATTTTCAATTCGTGACAAGGCTCGTTTTAGACGATGTTCGCTACGAACGATCCCAACATAGTTCCACATGACCCGTCTGATCTCATCCCAGGAATGCGTCAATACAACCTGCTCATCTGGGCCGGGTTGGTCCACGTTAGTCCATGCAGCCTCGACCAATGACGGACTAGCCAAATCCGTTCTAGTCATCGCATCATTTGCAGCCCGGTCCGCAAAAACCATGGCTTCGAGAAGGCTGTTTGACGCCAATCGATTGGCTCCATGCAGCCCCGTGCAGGCGACTTCACCAACCGCGTATAGACGCTCAACATTAGTTCGAGCATCGCTATCTGTAACCAGTCCCCCGCAACTATAGTGCGCCGCTGGTACCACTGGAACCATATCTACAGCCATGTCGATTCCATGTTTGAGACACATTTCATAGATATTTGGAAACGACTTTCTAATGCGATCCGCACCCAAAGCCCTGACGTCAAGCCAAACATGCTGGTCACCAGACATTTTCAATTCAGTATCAATAGCTCGTGCGACGATATCACGTGGAGCCAGAGATCCCATGGGGTGATAATCCTCCATAAAGGATCGTCCACGCATGTCCTTCAGCACGCCACCCTCTCCCCGAACAGCTTCACTAATTAAAAAATTCTTAGCTTTGGGATGAAATAAACAGGTCGGATGAAACTGCATGAATTCAAGATTTGCAACACGACACCCTGCACGCCAACCGATTGCCAGACCATCACCTGTAGCACTGTCGGGATTGGAGGTGTAAAGATAAAGCTTCCCGTGTCCGCCAGTGCAAAGAAATGTCAATCCGCTCGTGATTCTGACAACGCGTCTTGCACGCCGATCAAAAAACCAGCCACCGAGGCAGCTGTTCTTGGAGAAGTCTGGCGCGACTTTATCGGTCGTAATCAGGTCTATTGCAGTAAACTGCTCTAAAATTTCAATTTTTGGATCAGCTTTAGCCTTAGCAATCAAAGCCTCAGCGACAACTTTTCCAGTAACATCTTGCGAATGAATGATTCTGCGATGGCTGTGACCACCTTCTCGCGTCAAATGCCACGCTCCGTCCTTATCTGAATCGAATCTGGCGCCAATTTCCGCCAATTCCTTGACCAGCCTTGGCCCTTCCGACACCACGAGCCTCACAACCTCCTCGTGGCACAAACCAGCACCGGCAATCATCGTGTCACGGACGTGGTTTTCAAAGCTATCAGTCGGATCAAGCACCGACGCAATACCGCCCTGAGCATACCAGGTATTGCTCTCTTCGAGCCCATTCTTGACGACGACGGTTACCTTGCCCTTACTCGCAAGCTTCAAAGCTAGCGACAATCCAGCGATACCACCGCCGACCACCAAATAATCAGTATTGAAATTTCCGGTGTTCAAATATCGTAACCCTACCTAAAAGCATTCACACCATGGTTTGTAGCACCATTTCGAGGACTTGCACAGTTCTATGATTTACGATACCGTTCGCCTTAAGCCAACTTTTGAGGAAAGACCAGTTCCATGCCTCGTCCAACAAGCAAGGCTGCCTGGCTAAGCCAGCTCCCCAACCAACTGACCTTAACGAGAATTTTGGCAATTCCATTTCTTTTAGTTATCTATCCCACGAAAACCCAATTTACTGACATTCTTTGTGCCTTGATCTTCGGACTCGCGGGTCTTACGGATATTCTCGATGGCTATTTAGCCCGCCTCTACAACCAAGAGAGTCGCCTTGGAGCTTTGCTCGATCCAATTGCAGACAAAATGCTTTCGGCAGCGTCGCTTCTCTTATTAGCGGACGGAGATATCCTTCCACCCTGGATTTGCGGTTTTTTGCTTTGTCGCGATATCGCAGTCAGCGGCATGCGCCTGATGGCATTAGAGGATGGTTACACGATCGAGGTCAGTTCATTCGGGAAGATAAAGACGATCTTCCAGGACCTAGGAATCTTCTGTCTGCTTATGCGGGATATTACATGGTTTGACATTCCATTCAGAACAATCGGGATGTCAGCAATATGGCTTGCACTGATTGTAAGCCTCTACTCAGGGTATTTGTACTTCCGCGAATTTCTTGGTAATTCACAAAATCACCCCACTGAACACAGCTAAATCATATTCATAGCCCCGTTACAGATCGCCCGCAAGCGTATGAACGCTTTGGGGTTCTGGTTAACTTTCCCCCGAAATATCCGATTACCTTACAGAATCTTCATGTTTGAGATCGAACAATTTCGGGAGAACCAGTTGAAAGGTCCCGCTCCAATTTTCTACATTATCAGCCCCGAGGGTAACAGCGCTGCCATGCGTAAACTCAAGGGTTCTGCTCTTGCTTTGGGACAATGTGTTAAAGTTGTCGACCAGATTAATTCGCTGCCGTCGATTCCAGAGCCAAACTCTGTTCTTTTATTGCCAGACAGTATGAAACTTCCCCATAGCGATGATCACGGATCGTCCTGGGACCACATTTACATTTTATCAAACCAGGCATCAAAAAAATTATCTGGCAACTCCAAAATCACTCTCTCATCAGAGCAAGCCGGTCTGACACTTGACCTGAAATTACTACATGCTCTGATGCATGCTTATGGAATTCACCCGCAGTCATCGTGGTACGCCTCGTCTATATCTATCTCCTGCGGGATCTCACAATCCCACACAAATTTACTCCCATGGGCAAAACAGCACCGGATTGTGAACTATCCTTCATTTACATCCATCGCCAAGGGACTCGCACTTCTCTCAGAAAAATTGGGCGAACGTATCACGACCTACGATCTTTCAACGGATGGTCTTGTATTGGACTTCAAAGTCACGTGCGACACAAAATCAGAGGATGAGCAGCTTCTAATTGCCGACCTCTTGACACCAGCAGCAGCCTCTGTGGTTGTGATTCGCCGAAGCCACACACAAATCTCTTTGCGAATCATTATTGAACTGAACGGTGCGCAATCTCGTCTCATAAAGATAGTTACCAATACTGAAAACACGAATTCAGATGCAGAAAACGCTTCAGAACAGGAGGCGTCATGAAAAAATCGCCTGCTGCAATTCTGAGGTTCCATGGCGTCCGAGGGTCTCGTCCTGTGCACGATCCGCACAATCTAGTTTATGGCGGAAATTCAACTTGTATCGAATTCGATACCGGCTTGAACTATTCAATCGTCGTGGACGGTGGTAGCGGTTTACAAAACCTGTCAGCATTAAAATCTGCAAACTCACAACGTAAAAAGCTGCACATTCTTATTACACATACGCACTGGGACCACGTATTAATGCTTCCATTTTTGCGTCAAGTAGAAAGCAGCGACTGCGAAATACATTTTTATGCGCCTGATGTCGCAGGTGTACCGTTCAAAGACATATTTTTTGACTTGATGAAACCAGGACGACTACCTATACCCAAGCCCTCAATCAAAGCTAACTTGAGCTTTAGCAAAGTAACCCCTGGGAAAACATTTATCATTGAAGGAAAAGTCAAAGTCGTTGGCTTTCAGGTAAACCATCAACATATTACGTTAGGTTACAAGATAAGTTACGAGAGTTCCGTCGCCGCCATCATACCAGACATTGCCTCGATCGAGGGTGGAAACCTACTTGGAGAAACCTTCACCGAACAGGCAAGGTCTATGGGCGTTAAAAAGTTCGAAAAAAACTATAATAGTCAGTTGATAAAATTTCTAAAAGACGTTCCAAATGTCGTTTTTGACACGCACTTTAACCAAGAAAATCTGAAAGCCGACTGGGGCCATGCAACACCAGAATTTGCAATGGATATTTGCGCTAAAGCGCGCGTAAAACGCTTGTTCATGTTCCACCATGCGCCTGAGGATCTTGATCAAGACATCGCGAAAAAACAAATGTTAGCGCAACGCTTGGCTATCCACCTGGGAATGGATGTTGTCAATGCCCGTGAGGAGGACGAATGGCCACTAACTGCCGCATGAAGTTTCATGGCGTAAGGGCATTTCACCCGGTGCCAGGCAGACGAAATATCGCTTATGGCGGCAACACGTCCTGCATCGAACTTTGCGACGATAGCAGTCACATCTTTATAAATGCTGGATTTGGACTAAACCAAGCACTTCCAAATTGGTTGAATGAACACAAGTCACGAAAAGATCGCTTCCATTGTGCGATACTTTTTTCTGACCTGTTTTGGGACTCGATTCTTGGCTTACCGTTTTTTGCGCCAATTCACTTCAAATCAAGTCATTTGGAGCTTTTTTCAAGCGCTAGCAAATCCCAAATGGAAGAAGCCCTGAATGACATGAGTTCCAACCGCTTAACCCCTTTTAACGGGATAGATAGCTTTCCATCAAAAATTTCGATTCACGGAAACACCACCAAAAAGCAGTGGGGGCAGTGGACCATCATGGCATTGCCACTCAGTCACCCGCTGGCTCCCTACCCTCTGGCAGCCTGGCGTCTGATCCACACTTCCGGAATAGATATAGGAATTGTCATGATCAGCTCGCCTGACGAGCGTGATCTCGCATTGATCGCGACCTTTCTGGAAGGAGTAAAAACTCTTGTCTGCGCCGCCTCCAACGGCCCTCAGCAAGATGCTTGGAGTCAGGACAGAACCACATTTGATGACGCGCTGAAGCTTGGTTTATTAGTGGGAGCCAATGACTTATATCTTAGTCAATTTCATCCTGAGATGAGCGACATACATCTTCAGTCTGAGCTTCGAAAATTGAGCGAAAAGTTGCCAAAACTAAGTGCGGCCCCTTCTAAAATTTCTATCCACCTGGCATCTGAAGTTGAGAGCTTTATCTCCCTAAGCTCGCAGGCGCGAGCAAAGGCAGGATAAAATGACCCACACCTACTGGGTTGCTGTGTGTAGTCTTATTGCCACGCTGATCCTGCACTCTTATAGCCCGGCCGCCATTCTTTCTTGGGCGCAGCGTCAAAGGCGTCAGCGCGCTCTGG
>JBIIGV010000114.1:0-8845 GCA_044236265.1 Oligoflexales bacterium | reverse complement strand
ACGGTAGGAGCGACGGCAACTTTTGGAGCGGGCGCTGCTGCCGGCGCCGGGGCTGGCTTTTTATCAGCTGGTGCTTTTCCAGCGCTAGCCTTAGCGACAAGTTCGTCTAAGTTATAGCTTTCGCCCTTTTTGCCAATGACACAAAGTGGCGATCCCAGTGGAACTGTTTTGTGAGGAGGAAGCACAACCTTTAACACCACGCCTTCCGCCGAGGAGGCAAATGTCATGGTCGCCTTGTCGGTTTCAATTTCAACCAGGTCTTCACCTTCGTCGATAGCATCACCCTCTTTTTTGAGCCAGTTGGCAATGGCCCCTTCCTCCATCGTGTCAGAGAGTTTTGGCATTACAATTAATTGAGCCATGGTCAGTATGTCCTTCTTGAAGTCTTAAATGTCTTGCTGGGCCCCAATAAGAGTCCCCAATTAATCCATGTACAGAACTTGTTTAATCACCGGAATAATCCGCTCTGCCTCAGGCAGCACGCGATGTTCCAGATTTTCAGCGTAAGGCATCGGAACGAATTCATTGGTGACGCGCATGACTGGCGCATCCAAATCATCAAAACAAATCCGGTTTACCTGCTCAGCAATAAAGGAGCCTACGGATGCTGCCTGGTATGCTTCTTCAATGATAACGCAACGGTGTGTCTTACGAACCGAATTGAAGATCATCTCTTCATCAAGAGGTCTCAGTGTGCGCGGGTCAATAACTTCACATTCAATGCCTTCTGCAGCAAGCTGCTCAGCGCATTGCATAGCGCGCGAAACCATCTTGGTCCATGCAATCAAAGTTACGTGATGACCTTCGCGCTTAATAGAACCAACACCAAGTGGAATTAGGTGTTCTTCATCAGCCACTTCGCCCTTCATGGCGTACATCATCTCACTTTCAAGGAAGATGACGGGGTTGTTGTCACGAATGGAGCTTTTTAGCAGTCCGTACCCATCAGCAGGACAGCAGCTTGTAACGACTTTAAGGCCGGGGACTTGGTGCAGCATGCCTTCCACAGTTTGCGAGTGTTGGGCAGCCAACATGTGTGCTGCGCCGTTTGGTCCGCGGAATACGATCGGCACTGGAAATTGGCCAGCCGACATGTAAAGCATTTTGGCAGCGTGGTTGATAATCTGATCAAAGCCTTGAATACCAAAATTCCAAGTCATCATCTCGATAATGGGGCGTAGCCCCACCATCGCAGCCCCGACTCCGAGTCCTGCAAATCCGCCTTCAGAAATCGGTGAGTCGATCACGCGCTCCGGACCAAACTTGTCTAGTAAGCCTTTTGAAACTTTATAGGCTCCGTTGTATTGCGCTACTTCCTCGCCCATCAGAAAAATCTTAGGATCGCGCGCCATCTCTTCGGCCATCGCCCGTCCCAGTGCTTCGCGGTATGTCAGAATTCCCATGTCAACACTATCCTTTCAGATCATGATCAAAGATCATCCCGTATGAGATCAATCAGCGTAAACGTTTTGCCAAACTTGCTCTTCCGGTGGAACGGGCTGTTCCTCCGCCCATGCCTCGTCAGCTTTGGCCATTTCTTTGGCTTTGGTGTCGAGCGCTTTGAGCTCTTCATCAGTCGCCATCTTGTTCTTTTTGAGATGCTCTGCCAGTTGCAAGATAGGATCTTTTGCCATCCACTCGCCCATCTCTTCCTTAGTTCTGTATAGACCGGGGTCGGATACAGAGTGGCCCTTGTAGCGATAACAAATGGCGTCCAACAAGTAAGGGCGATGCGTTTTGCGCATTTTTGCGATGACGTCAGAGACGAACTCATGGGTTTTAATCACGTTCATGGCATCAACCTCACCGTGATCCATGTCGTACGCCAACGCGCGTTTCCAGAGGTGATCAATAGATGTTGTTCTCTTGATATCAGTACCCATGCCGTAACGATTGTTTTCGATAATCGTCAGCACAGGGAGATTCCAGGTGGCTGCCATGTTGAGGGCCTCATGAAACTGGCCCTGATTGGTCGCTGCATCACCGATGTAGCAAACAATGATGTCGTCTTTCTTCTCGTAGCGAATGGCAAAGCCCACGCCAGCTGCGAGTGGAACTTGACCACCAACAATGCCGTGTCCTCCAAGGAAACGCTTTTCCTTGCTGAACATGTGCATGGATCCGCCGTTACCTTTGGCGCAACCTGTGGCTTTACCGAACAACTCAGCAAACACTTCTCGGCCAGGGATGCCTTTGGCAATCGCCTGCGTATGGGAGCGGTAACCGGTAATCATATAATCCGTGTCGCGTAACGCGCGCTGAACACCGACGCAGAGAGCTTCCTGACCAATGTGCACGTGACAAAAACCGGCAAATTTTTGTTGTGTGTAGGCTTGAAGAACTCGTTCTTCAAAGCGGCGGTAGTAACACATCTGCTGATAAACGCTGAGTAACCATTGTTTATCCATCTTGGCCTCTTGTTTGGCGCCAGAGGATTTCTCTGGAGCACTTCCTTTTGGTGACATACGTCATGACCTCTCACGAAGAAACTGACATCAAACTCTAAAATCAGTGTACCATAGCACAGGCAAGTCCCTGTATGTAAAGCAATTTTTGCCGACCACCTATGTTTTTATTCCTTGGTCACAATGGTGAAGAAGACCTCGGTGAACCCTATGAACTTCACCAACAACGACTAATTATGGCCAAGGTGTCACGAGCTTCAGGCCAAAACCATAAGCCAACCCACCGGTGTTTCTGCGAAAGCTACCGCGAATATCTGACATCCCGTCAACGTCACCGGGGTAAAGCTTCGAACCTTCACCATTTCCAGTGAAGTCCTGGGATGCCATCAGGCTGAAAGACCCCTCTCCAAAGCGTTTCAGGACGATTTCCAGGGCAAAAAAGCCATTAATCAAGCTCATTGGCCCAGACCATGTCGATGTATCGACCATCACGTTTTTGGTTTCATCATTGACCGCCACATTACCCATAGCAAGCTGGAGTGCTGGGCCAACCGAAACCAGAATGTCAGGCCAAAACTCGGGGGTGATACCAAACTGTACGTAGGGTTTTGCAACGACGGCAGCGAGCGAAAATGACGCATAGCGGAGGGGAAGCCCATCTTTGTTAGCGTCTTTTTCAGGAAGCTGCCCCGAAAGGTACCTGGCTCCAAATCCCACGTCCCAGTCGAGATAGTATGGTCCCTGCTTTTTAAAAGCTTTTTCAAGAAAGACACCCCATCCACTGCTGCTGCCGCCAACCATGCCGGCTGTGCAACGTTTTTTGGACGAATCACTTGAGTCCTGCTGACAAGAGGATGGAATCCCACCGGCCGTCGGCGTGGAATAGCTGAGCGAGACATAATCAATGGAGTTCGAGTAATCGATCCCGAACTGGTATTGGCTCACGTAGTTCCACACGGTGCCAAGGCCTGCAAATGCGGGCCTGGCAAAACTCAAAGCCATCAAGAAAAAAATCGAGATGCTTCGCACCCGCATCACTTATCCCACCGCTTAAACGCGACGGTCGCGTTTGTTCCACCAAAGCCAAATGAGTTACTCATCGCGTACCGCACCAAACGTCGACGCGCCTCGTGAGGCGTATAATCGAGATCACACTCAGGATCTGGTGTTTTTAGACCTGCTGTCGGCGGGACCATCTGATCTTTGAGCGCCATCACAGTAAATACAGCTTCTATGCCGCCAGCTGCTCCCAGGCAATGCCCGGTAACACCTTTTGTCGAGGAAATGGAGATAGCCTTAGCATTATCACCGAACACGCCTTTGATGGCTCTCGTTTCGTAAAAGTCATTGAGCTTGGTCGAAGTTCCGTGCGCATTGATGTAGTCCATCTCTGCTGGTGGAATATTCCCCATGGAAAGAGCCATGCGCATACAACGCTGCGCCCCCTCACCTTCGGGTGCTGGAGACGTGATGTGATAAGCATCTCCCGACATTCCGTAGCCGACAATTTCAGCGTAAATCTTGGCGCCGCGCTTCTTTGCATGCTCCAAATCCTCGAGAACAAGGATTCCGGCGCCTTCACCCATCACAAAACCATCGCGATTTAAGTCAAACGGACGGCTTGCTTCTTCGGGGTGATCGTTGTTGGTTGAAAGGGCTTTCATAACTGCAAAGCCTGCAATCGAAGTCGGAGACATCGCGGACTCAACGCCGCCACACACCATGATGTCAGCCATGTTGTGTTGAATATAAAGCATCGCTTCACCAACGGCGTGGGTACCACTTGCGCATGCTGTGGTGGTGCACATGTTGGGGCCTTTAAGATTATTGAGACGCGATACAAGTCCCGCAGCCATATTGGCTATCATGTGTGGAATCAAAAACGGCGATACGCGTCGAGGTCCTTTTTCCAATAGCGCTTTGTGATTCTCTTCTAAAATGTCGAGGGATCCAATGCCCACACCAACGCAAGCACCAGCGCGATCTGGATTAAAGTTTTCTGATGTAAGACCGGCGTCACGAATGGCTTCCTGCGCTGACTTTGCTGCGTATTGCAAAAACAACGGCGCGCGATTTGCTTCCTTCGCATCCATGGCATCGCCAACAGAAAAGTTTTTTACCTCTGCGCCAATTTGAACAGTGAAGTTCGTTGCGTCGAATCGACTAAGTTTTCCAATACCGGTTTTTCCAGCAAGGGCGTTCTTCCAAGACTCAGCGACATTGAGCCCCACAGGACTCACCATTCCCATACCAGTGACCACAACACGACGCATTGCAAACTCCCCTTGCCTTAAGACGAAGATCCTAAAATCATGGCGAAAAGTTTGCTTGTTGTCCACCCAAAGGCACTGGCCAGCCAGCCGAATACACCAACAAATGCTGCCTTAAAACTACTCAGAAAAGGTTTTTTGGGGAGGGTCCAATAGCCTCGAGACCCCGACCAAACTCATCCCCGGCGGGCAAAAGACAGGATTTGTCAAAATCCATGGCTTATTACCTGACGGCGATGATCCAAACCCCAAAAAATACTGAGTTTGCGGAGATTTGCCCAATACGCAAAGGAGGCCAGAAATTAACCTAAAGGATGAGCGCAATTTTTCCGATAACCCCTTTTGAATATTGTAACAAATGGAGACTTTAACATGACGAGGCTTATCCAATTATCCGTGCTTGTTTGTGTTTTTGTCGCGTGCAAACCGAAAGCCGTTAGCACGTTAAAATCTCTCGATAACTACGCAGCTGGCGCGCGGGTTCGCACAAACGACTGCGCTGGAGATCCGAAACTATCAAGCGACCGTGTCGGACAGCAGATCGCCTCTGACTTGGAGTCCAAGCACATGAAGTTTGAGCTTTCGAGTGGGGCTGACAAAACTGCACTTAGCACTGCAGTCAAAAATGCCTTTTCGGCTTTGCCGATGGACGTCCAAGGGATGTTTTTGGCCCTTCAGGGACAAATTGTTGTGACGAAAGATGCAAATCAATACTGCACGGTGATGGACCGCTTGTCAGTTGGGCAAAGCGCCAATAGCAAGCAAGCTGAAATCACGGCTCTCAAGGAGGGCAAAGAAACTGTTTCCGCCTGCTACTGGTTTATGCCCCCAGATGTGTTTGAAAAGGTCTATAAAGTCCGTCAAAGTAAGCGGGCCGGCCAAATATTCACCGTTTTTGTAAAAGATGATGTTCAGGAAATTCGTCACGGCCTTGTAAGGGCTTTCGGCTACATGGTTGCGCAGGTGTCTCCACGCATCATGACCAATGACAAGACGTTCACTCAAGCTGATTTGAAAGTGTCATTTGTCGAGAATGAAAATCCATCATTTCGCGATCTGAAAAGACGCGTTGCAGAAGCGTTTTTGATCGATATTAAAAATCGCCCGACCGCAGCAAAATTTGCGAAATTTGGGGTGACTGGCAACGCTGATGCCGATGCTCGTGCAGCATTCCAAGATCACGTTTATGCAGAAGCATTCGATTCAATGTACTGCAACGCATTTGCCTCAGGAAATGCCAACACTCGCAAAAGGATGGAAACCGAATTCCCCCACACATTCTTGGCTTTCTCTCTTCCCCCTGCCTCTTCGGGCAAAGGTTCGCAAAAAAATAATTTTTCACTTGCGGGTGAAGAATCCGCCAAGGGCTTTGGTCTTTGGTGGAATCCTCTGACCTCTGCTTATAATGGGGCCGTTGCCACAGGAAACTGGGTGGGCCGTCAGGCTCAGGGCATCGGCACCGCCGTATCAGAGACTGTGCAGGGTGCTGGTGTTTTATATAACGAATATGCAGAGCGTCGAGATAAGCATATTGAGCGCCAAACTCAAGATTTTATGAATAACTACGGTCGTCCTCCGAGCCTTCTGGAGTCTGCATCCATTGGAGCCTACGCTGTCGCAAAGACCGGCGGCAGAGATGTTCCCCTGGCAGGTGATCTTCTGGGAGCGGCGACTGATTTCGCTGAGGCTGGAGTTGGAGCAGCATCTAACGCGCAGGGTCAAGCTCGTCTTCTGACTGTTGATGAAAGACTGGCTCGCGCTCGAGATGGTGCCATCACAACAGCGGTTGAAACGGTGCCTTGGGGTGATCTGGCTGCTGGTGGCGGCAAAGTGCTGATGCGAGGAGCAAATAGTGCATTTGACGGTGGCACCAACATGTTGATTGATGGCCTCATGTCTACAGGTCGCGCTGCAGATCTCGACACAGCCGGAGCAATGGTTGTTGCTGGTGTTGCCAAAGACAGAGTCATCAGCAATGCCACGAAGTTTGTCGCTGATCAAACCTCAACCCTGCGCGCAATCAATAGAGCTACTGGTGGAGCCGCTGGAGAACTCATCGAGACCGTTCGTGATGAAGCGTTTGTTGAGCCTGCGGTGGAAAGCGTTCTTCAATCGACGGTTCCTGGACCGAGAACTGAAGACTAACGAACAAAAGCAGCAGTGCAGATAGCACCATCCGGTTGGATGGGCCTGCGCTGCATTGCAGCACTACTTCTGCCGGAGTAGCTGCCAGTGTTTCTTCATCCGCTGAAATAACTCGATATGCTGTGGATCTAGTGCCGACTCAGAGGGCGGCAAGCGATTCTTCTGGTACATCAAAAACCACGCAAAACCCAGGAGTATGACGTTTGGTAGCCAGGCTGCAACTGGTGCCGAGATAGTACCTTTTTCAGCAAACCATTTAAACCACATCATGACCACATACCCACCAATAATACCGCCAATGGCTCCGGCATAGGCTCTATTCTTGCCCGCACGCGGATCCGTAACACCAAGCGCCATACCGAAACATGCAAATATTATCACAATGAAAGGTGTGGCCATGCGCTGATGCATCAAAAAGCGGGCTTTATAGTAAATTTTCCGATCAACACTCTGATCATTTTCAATCTGGGTGACGTATTGGTAGAGCTTTACTGGAGGATAGCTGCGATAATCATCTTTGGCCTCATCACCGCCCAGAATTCGCTCTCTGAACATACGCAAAAGGTCGATCTCCATTTGGTCAAACTTCAGAACCGATTGATCGCCCTTCTCGCGATTACTGGCATGTAGAACCCCTTTTTCGAGGACCAAATTCAATTTTCCTTCATCGACGGATCCGGAAATACTGCCGGAGGGGGCTAAAATTGTGAAACGATCTTTAGACGAGCCTGCCGGAGCAAGCATGAGATTGCCAAACCTCGTTCGATCAGGAGAAATTGTTTCCGAATAGAGCATGTAACCCAAGAACTCTTCACTAAACACCCCTTCCTGGAGGCGGTGCTTGATCAAATTATCGACTTCCGTCTGAGTTTTTCTGAAATAAAAATTGACGAGTTCTTTCCGGCCCCAAGCTTCCCCATACACAGCGCAGAAACATGCCGCGAAATAGAGAACAACCGCAATGATCAGAACCGGTTTGGCAGCCCGCTTGAGCGGAAATCCAGTGGCAAGCATGGCTGCATATTCGCCGTCACTTGAAAACCGACTGAACGAAAGCATCACAGCTGCCAAGTATGAGATTGGAATATTAAAAGAGAGAAACGGCACGATAATGTACAAAAAGGGCAACAGAATGTTTTCCAGCGAGACCCCAAAGGCAACCAACGCCTCTGACAGCCTAACCAACTGGGATACCACCAAGACAGTGCTTAGAATGACCAGCGCTGAAAAAAACTGGGGTAAAACCTCTTTGACAATATAAAACTGCAGCTTCAAGTGTAACCAATCATATCCATGGAGTTTTTCAATCGCTCTTCAGGATACCACAAAATATTATCTGCCTCATCTGATTGAAGTTTTGCATAGGCCGGAGGATCGCCCTATAATAATGACATATGGTACTTAAAATTGTGGACAAATTCGGGGCTGCGGCCTTGCTAAGCGCAATAGCCCTTTTTGATACAGCGACTTTCGGCGTATCGTCGTCTCCCGTGGAGTCGGCGGCAAAGCTGCGTCTATCGTCTGAGACTGATATCAAATGGGATAATGACGTGCCATTTTTGTCTGATGCTGGCGGAAAACTTCATAAATCAACGCTGGATCCCGAGCTTCAAAATCACCTCCAAGCATTTATTGCTGAACGCGGAGCGCCGATTGCTAGCGTTGTTGTTATCGATGTGGTGACGGGCGAAGTCCTCGCCATGGCCCAAGGGCGCTCGCCCGAGAAATGGGGTTCTTCGAGTCACACAGCCCTTTATAGTCGATTCCCTGCAGCATCTCTTTTTAAGACGGTTGTAACAACAGCTGCTCTTGAAATGACACCCACGGGTCCCGATCAACCGTTTGGCCTGCCGGGTGGCTGCGGAAGTCAGGATATTACACCCACGGGGACTTGGATGAATGACGAAGGCGGCGGTTCCATGAGTTTGCGCCGCGCATTCGGGAAAAGCTGTAATGGATTCTTTGCAAAACTTGCGATCAATCAGCTAGGAATTGGGGCCATCACGCGCTATGCAAAGCTATTTG
>JBIIGV010000025.1:0-29126 GCA_044236265.1 Oligoflexales bacterium | reverse complement strand
CATGCCGGAGTGGATGAGGAAGAAATTTTTAAGTCGATTCAAGCTTCCTGCGCTTGTAAATGAAGTGCTGAGCGCTCGTCTCGACGACTATGAGCAGCCAGAAGATGATGTCCTGGCAGTCACAGCAGAAGTTGTCTGGTCAAATGCACTAGCAGCTGGTTCCGGTGTTGAGTCGGCAGCAACATTTTTCCCGCAGATTCGCAATACTCATTCGTCTTTAAACAGACTGAGAATAGGCGCTTCATCGCAAAAAATTCGTTCACTCAAAGACGTGGAAGTTTTAGCAACAATGCCACTCACGTTGCCATCATTTACAAATGAAGACAATGGCGCAGCCTCAGTAGAGGTTGATGATGATATGATCTCGGGCATGGAGTCCTTGCAAGCGTATCACCATCGCAATGCACAAGATGATTCGGTCGAGGATCGAGCACAATCGATTTTTAATCATGTATGGGGTACTGATGGGGTTGGGAGTCTTGTTGACGCCTCATCGGTTGCAGATGATAAGATGGAAATAACACCGGAAACTGCTTCGACTGTGATCGCTGCTGAGAGCCATTTAACTTTCGCGTCAAGTGACCATACATCCCTGGAATTGCCCCCGATGCCAGCGAGCGTCTTAGCGCCCACTACCGGGAGACAGGCTAGCGGCAAAAACGAAGAGGCCGCGGCACTGGATGAAGCTGCGAAAAAGACGTCTTTAGTCAAGCTTGATCAGGGAAATCTTGTGTTGCTTTGATGGCCGGCAATAATCGCTAGGCAATTTGTTCCTCTATAGATGGTTATGACACTCTCATAAAATATGAATTGGGAGTGTCTGAAATTTATGGCCAAAAAGTCCGATCATAAAAAAGAGCACCATAACGCGCATGTTGAACATCACCATGATGACCATGACGAAGGTCACGGCGGTGGCGCTCATCACGGTGGTGAGCATGAAGAAGGCGAGCCATGGCTTGTGTCTTATGCCGACATGATGACGCTTTTGTTCGGGTTTTTCGTCGTCATGTATTCATTTGCTGCAAAAGATCCAAAAAATGAGGAGTGTGTCCGCCTGAAGTTGATGGAGGCATTCAAAAAAAATGAAAGTTCTAGTGAGTCAGACGGCGCAGAAGCCAATGAGGCATCACAGTCAGTTGCCTTTAAAGCTGTTCAGATGTTGATTGCTATGATGAATGTTGACTCTGTTGAAGAAGTGCTAGAGCGCCTCGAGGAAGGGCAGAATCAGAAAAAATCTGGCGGAGTTGGTCAGAGTGATTCTTCGAAGGATGCTAAAGATAAAATGACAGTTGATGAACTGAAGGCAGTTCTTGGTGCTGACGAGATCAAGCAAACTATGAGTATTGCGTTGCCTGTGGATATTGCTTTTGCGTCTGGATCTGTGGAATTGCTTCCCGAGGCAAAAACGAGATTGGTCAAAGTGGCGCAAACAATTAATCAGATTCAAAACGCAATGTATATCAGTGTCATTGGACACACAGATGCAAGTGCGCCGGCAGCCAGATCAAAGATGGACAATTGGTCTTTATCGGTGCTGCGTGCATCAGAGGTGGCCAAGTTCATGATGGCTCAAGGTGTTGATACTAAAAAACTTCGGGTCGAGGGTCGGGGCAGTGCAGAACCTATTCTTCCGGAGAAGACTGCGGATGGTCGCCCGATTCCGGATAATATGAAGCGAAATCGGCGCATAGAGATCGAGGTCAGGAAAGATAAAAATGTCAGACTCTGAAGTCAAAAAACAACCACAAAAATCATCGGCCAAACCCGGCAAGATGAAATTCTCATATCGCCCGGGCATACGCATGGTGCTATCCGTTATCTGCTTGATGGGGATACTTGGTGCTGCCGGGTTTTCAGTTTACCAGTCGATGAAAACTCTTTACGAGACGAATCTTCGTGATGCGTGGACGATTCTATTTTTAGATATGGAGACGCAATCGCAGGCCATCTCTGATAAAATGCCTCGACTTACTGCAAAAGTAACAGCTCGTCCGCCTGTTGCAGTATTTTCTGTTGTGAACACCAAAAACGTGCAATGGGTTTCAGGGAAGTATCAAAATTTAAAAACGTTTGAAAGTCTTGGCCTTGATTTTGCATTGTTTTCGCCAAGTTCAAATTTCAACGGCATTCTAACCGATGTTTCTGGAGATCTTCTTTTCGTTGTGCGTGATTTGGCCGATGGTAAGGTTTCCACAATTCGTTTGTATACGGTTACGGCTGGGGACATAAAGGGTCTTTTTAATCTGAAAAGTGAAAATACTGTCGTTTATGTTGCAAATCGTTCTGGGAAGTTAGTTTACAACAATTCGGATGCTGTGACTCCAGCCAACCTAATGACTCGGCCTCTTGTCCAATCATTCATCAAAGTGCCATTTAAACAAGGGCAAGCTGAGTTCGATCTGGAAAAAGAGTCATTCTACGGTTTTTATCAGGAGATCAGTAAAACAAATCTCATTTTGTTTGCAGAGAAATCGAAACGAACGGCTCTATTTGGCATTTATGCAACTATAAACAAGGTTGGAAAAATTTCAGTAGCCGCTCTTGTCTTGACGCTGATTCTTTTACAGATTCCTTTGTGGTTCGCAACGCGTCCGATACGGATTCTTACGGACGTAGCAACCAGGCTTTCAAAGGGTGACTTTAATGTCGCAATCCCTAAAGTAGGTTTCGGAGAGCTTGGGGTTTTGACTACAACATTTGCGGCCATGACAGAAAATCTGGTGAAGCGGGATAGAGAAATCGCTGTTTTGAACGTCGCAAAGCTTGAGAAAATGAAGATGGAGCAAGGGATCAAAATGGCCAGTACCATTCAAGATCGCTTTCTGTTTAAGCCAGATGGTCGGGGTACCCATGAGTTTGATATTGCGTCAGTCTATGAGCCGTCTCTTCAGCTTGCGGGTGATTGGTACGGAGTTCATTTTGATGAAGAGCGCGGCGAACATATTATTGCGATTGTTGACATCACGGGGCATGGTATTGAGTCTTCTATGATGACGCCGGTGATTTCGGTCTGCTTTCAGGAACAGTTGTTCCGTAAGGGACAAGCGATTGATATGGAGGAGTTCTTAAAGCGATGCAATGGAGCGCTCTATGGCTACGGCGCAGGAAAGTCGACGGCCACTGGTATCATTGCTAAATGGAGTAAAGCAGACGGAAAGTTGACTTGGTTGAACGCAGGTCATCCTCAGCCGGTAGCTGTGAATGCCGAAGGTGTCATGATTAAACCCAAAGGTGCTGTTGGTGCAAACGGTAATATTTTGGGTATCTCGGATGTCCTCGAGGTGTCAGAGCAGTCGATTCAGCTGGGAAGTGGAGGCTTAATTGCGTTTTTTTCTGACGGCCTGATGACGGTGCAGACGTCGTCCGGAAAAGGCTTCTCGCGCAAGCATTTATTCGAGTCTCTGAAAGGTGCTCGAAAAAAGAGTGCAAAACAGGCGATGGATCATGTTCTTGGGATTTGGCGGCAGAAGAACCAAGATGTTGTCGTGGAAGACGACATGTGTCTGGTCCTAGGGGTTCTGAAATGACCGTTTCTTTTGGTCAATTGAGAATTCTAGTTGTAGTGGCAGTGTTGTCATGGACTGGGTCTTCTCTTGCGCAATCATTTGGAGTGACGACAGTGCAAGGTGCGGGGCCGTTAGCAGTTCAATTTAAGTTTGTACAGGTCGAGGGACTGATTCAATACCAACTACCGCTTAGTGCCGAGTGGAAAACGGCCCGCTTGGGTCGGTCGATTCCAGACGGCTCAATTTTGATGGTGCCTCCCAATGCCACTGTATCAGTCTCGGCCAATGATTCTTTGGGGCGTGAAGGCTTGGATACTAAGGTCACAAAAATCACCATTAAATCGCCGATGATTGTGCGTCTTAGTCGAAGTGCATTTAGAAAGGTCACGCTCGAAAAAGGAATGATTTCGGCGTTGCCAAATGCATTGACCCTTAAAGCGATAGATAAATTTAAGAAAATTAATGAGTCATTTTCTGACGCCTGGAAGAAAGAGGCGATGGGTATGTTGGCGAAAGATTGGGTGAGTGATGAGCTGTTGAAGCTCCTGTCAGATGCGTCAAAGGAAACCAAAAAAGAAGAGCCGGTTTCGGTATCGGGATCCACTGGGAAAATAAAAATTGAAACTCCAACTAATAATCAGGTTGCGTTAGCGAGCGAGATTCCAGCGGAGATCCCCTTGCGCTGGCAGCGTGAGGGTCTTGTTGGTAAAGGGGATATGACAAACTACAACATCTACTTTTGGAAAGACGGTGAGCAAAAGGTTCCTTACGCTCAGGTTATCGGTAACAAGCTGACCGTAAAGGTGACGGCGACTGGAACTTACAATGCACAGGTTCAGACAATCGATGGCTCATATAAATCAAAAGTAAAGAAGGTTAAGGTGTTTGACAAAAATTCGGAGTTGACTGGGGGTAAAGAGACAAACGCGGTGGCTGAGTTGGATATCCCTGGGCGAGTTTTAAGTCAGCGGATTAAGGTGCGGAGCCCAGGACGAAATCTGGTTTGGTACAGCAAGAGTGCTTGGCCGGTGATCTTGTTTGAATGGGAGCGTCCCGAGACATGTGCAAGGGATGTGAGGTATCGCTTTATTGTCGAAAATGCCTCTGGAAAGCTTGTCTTTTCTGCAAATCTCAATGACGAAGATTTTTACTGGGCACCACCACCGGAACTCTCGGGAGTGTATCAGTGGCGTGTTGACGGCGTCAGTTGTGCATCACATTCAGGAGAGGTGGTTTCAGAGCTGACCGGTACGCCTCCAAGGCGACTTTCTTTGGTACGGCAGGACTTGAACAAGTTGTTAGATTCATCAGTGAGTCAGGGGTCTTTTCGAGGCACACTGGTCATTGATTCTCTATGAAGAACTAACGATTGCTGCCCATTTTTAAGCGTGGGCTGATTTTGAACTTAATTGCTGTGCGATCGCAGAAACTAGATTTTCTGCTGTAAAGGGTTTGCTCACTCGCCCGCTGCAACCAGCGTTTGTTGCTTCTTCCAAATCTGTCGTCATTGCTTGCGCTGTTAAAGCAATAACAGGTTTACTAAATCCGTTTTTGCGCAGTTTTGTTGTTGCCTCGTAGCCATTGAGGACCGGCATTTGCATGTCCATGAGGACAACCGAATAGTCACCGGAGAGTGCCCGTTCTACGGCATCGGCTCCGTTGTTGACTACATCAACGGTCGCGCCGACATTTTTTAGAATGAGCTTGATTAGTAATGCTTGGTCGGGGGTGTCCTCTGCAATTAATACCTTAACACCACTTAAATGCGGGAGGATGTTTTGCTCAGAGGGTAAAATCAAAGCAGATTGTATTTCGGCGACGTTGTTGCTTGGCTCTATGGCAATAGTCATTTTAAATGTTGAGCCTTGTCCAATGCGGCTATGCTCCAAGGTGACATCTCCGCCGAGCATGCGCGCTAGGCGTCTGGACAACACGAGCCCTAAGCCAGTACCAGAAATGTTAAGGTCTTTTGCAGTTTTAGATCGAGAGAAGGGTTCGAAAAGTTCATTGATATCGTTTCTGTTAATCCCGCATCCTGAATCCTGGACAGTGACGCTTAATTGATTGTTGTTGGCCATTGTAGCGTGTACTTTTATAAAACCTTTTTTGGTAAATTTAACGGCGTTGCCGACAAGATTGACTAATATCTGACGAAGTCGCGTTGGATCAGTTTTAAATTTTTCTGGGACGTTCGTGTCTATCAGGGTTTCTAGTTTAATTGATTTTCCTTCAACGGCTAGTCGGAAAGTGTCACGGATGTCTGTAAAAATACTCTGAAGACTGATGTCTTCGGGCGTGAGATCTAATTTCCCTGATTCCACCTTTGAAAGATCGAGGATGTCGTCTATCAGGCGACCAAGTTCCATTGAATTGCGATGGATTGTCTCGGCAAAGTCTTTAGTTGTTTCTACTGATACGCCGTCGTGACGAAGTAAGTCCGAAAAACCAACAATGACTCCTAAAGGTGTCCTGATTTCATGGCTCATCGAGGCCAAAAACTCAGACTTGGCTTGATTTGCTTTTTCCGCCATCTGTTGAGCTTTTGCTGCCATTTGCTCTGCTTTTTTGCGTTGTGTGATGTCGGAAACGACTGCCATTGCGGTTGGTTCTATGGCTGGGCCGTGATCAATTAACGATGCATCGATATCCACCCAGATGATGTCTCCCTTTTTGGTGATATACCGTTTTTCAGTTTTCATTGAGGTTCGTTGCCGGGCGAGAAGCTGTTTAAATAATACTGCTTCGGACTCGATATCGTCCGGGTGGGTGATGTCAGCAAATATCATGGTCAGTAATTCACACCGGTCATAACCCGTGAGTTGGCAAAACTTATCATTTACATAGACAAAACGGCCCGAGCTGTTGGCTTCTCCCATGGCAATCTCGCTGCGTTCAAACATCGACCGAAACCGCTCTTCGTTACTTGTGGTGCGTCCGATGACAGCTGCAAAGATCAGACCTGTCATGGTTGAAATACCGATACCCAGCTGTGCCGTATATAATCCCGGAGGAATGCCGTCAGTGTGAGACATCCAGATTTCGTGGGTTGCTCCATATGTTGCCAAGGCTGATGCAACCAACATGACGTTAGAAAGCCCAAGTGAGCCAAATCTGAGCCCGCCCCACATCAAAACTGGAAACAGAACAAATAGGCGACGAAAAGCCGGAGAACTAAGCGGCTCGATCAATTCAAAATTAATGAACAAATAAGCGTTGAGGATAATAGCTGTCAGTATCAATCCAGCAAATTCCCATGGGCGGTTTAATACGGCGCGTCTTGCAGGGGCTGTCGCCCAGATCATAACGACCGGAACAATCATGAGGATTCCAAGACCGTCACCAATCCAGAACGCATAGAGAAACTTAGGAAGATCTGCAACGACAAGAATCTTTGCATGAGTCAGCGCGATGGCAGAGAAAGCCGCGCTCACAGCCGGTGAAACGAGAACTGCAGTGGCCAAGAAATATATTACGTCTCGGGGTTGATTAAATCCCCAGTCGAAGGTCTCTCTTAAAGTGAGCGCGCGGGCAGCGAGCCACGCGGCCACTGTACTCCCGATTGCGGCGAGCATGGCTGGTTGCCATGTGAGGTCAAGGTGGAGATTAACGATGAATGCCGCCAAGCCTATAGCGAGTGTGGCATATGTTCCGCCCAGCAACACGCCGGCAACGGCAATGCCTGCCGGAGGCCAAATTGTTGGTGTGTAGCCACTCACGGCGTGGATCAGGGCACCGACTTCTGCGGCAGCCAGATAGGCAAAAAAAGAAATGACAGCGATAAAAACGCGTTTCATGAAAATATTCAATAATAGCAGTAGATTAGATTGCAGGAGGCGAAACCGCGCGTAATATGTCAGTAATAATTAAAGCAGTCAATGGTAATGCTTCTGCATTAGGAAGCGTTATCAATCCCGCCACCAATGCGGCTTAGAATTTCTGAATCGGAGAGGTCTTTGTCCTGGTCTGTCAGTGGTTGGTCTTTCAGAAGTTTGATGACTAATTTGATGGGATCACGTCGCATCACAAAGTCAAAGTGACTGAGGTCATTCATCGCGATACTCGTGACATTTTCTTTGCCATTTCTTGGCTGGAAGACTCCAAGTTTTCCACGAGCGACGAGATCGTTTTCACTGTAAACCGAGTAGATTTTGAGATTTGACGGTACGTCACTATCTTTCAAGTACTGTAGAAAACTACTACCAGGACGCATTTGCCACACGTCGCGCCAGAAGAATCCGAGGGGTGTAATTAACGCAAGATAAGTGAAATAACTGCCACTGCAAGGTGCGGCCATAGCTACGAGTTTGTCACAATATTTACTTCCACCAAGTTTTAGCAGCCACCAAATAGCAACTAACGAGCCCTTTGAGTGTGCAACAATGTGGACTTTCTTAAATCCGTGGCGTTCCATCTGACGCTTCAATTTGTAGTCGATAAAATTTGCCGTTTCAGCCACGCCCTGCGTGAAAAATGTTCCGAATAGACCGCCTAGATTAAAGCTGAGCACGTCAAAGCCCTGAGACACCAACTGTCGTTCCATGACATTCAAGGAGCGTTGCGTTGAGAAAAAACCGTGGATCAGCAGCACAGGTGTTTTTTCGGGATCGATGCGGCTGTTACGTCGAATGATCTGATTGTTAAGACTCGCTTCTTCCATGATCTCTCGATACGCGGCAAGAAGCGTAGCCCACATGCTTCGTCCTCGTTTGCGACTATACCACTCAAAAACTAAAAGAGGCGCAATAATCAGTCCTGCAGTGAGGCCTATGGCGTTGACGGTCCATCCTAGCAACGTGACTTTGGGCGATGACATGGAGACGATGAAAAAGCATTCGGGGATGATGCCTAAGAACGTAAACAAAAAGACGCTTCTGGCGCGCAATTTGAATGAGCCGGCGAGAAAGCTCACCAAATCAAATGGGAAAATAGGGATCAAACGCGCTGCAAATATCAGCTTGTAATCCTGTGAGTGCATGAATCGATATGTCGACGGGAGGTTTCGACTCATCCACGGTTCGACCATCGTGCGTCCAAGGATGTAGCTAAGTCCATACACGGGGATTGTTGAGATGGTGCTGGCAAAAGCCGCCAGAATAATAGCTTCCCATTCGGGAAAACTGCGGGCCGCCAGGTAGGTGCCAAAGACGTGTGGCGTGAGAAGGAAGGGTCGAGCCAATGCCATGAGAAGGTAGTGTCCTGGAGCGAACTGTTGGTTACCGATACAAGCATCGACCCCCTGCGGACACCAGACTTTCCAAATACTCCATGCAAAGACCACAGCGATGCCGAGAAGAGACATCTCCATGAGCATGGCAGCGCGGAAATAGTTAAATTTAAAGTTGGGTAGGGGAAACAGTTGCAGAATGCGATGGTCGTTTCGCAACTGCTCGGGGTCTCCGGGCGGAGTTTTATTTTTGTCGTCGTGTTGGTTCACGGCGAACTCCTTTGGAAGTCCAAGACGCCCGAGTTGGCGCGGTATTGCGCGAAAGTAGCCCTGCTCTCCTGTTTTGACTATAATATCGGTAAAACCCCTACTTTGTTGAGCGGAGGCGTGCAAATGTCAGTAGCGATCTGTAACCTCCTGATTAGCTTAAGCTTATTTGTTGCTGGCCATGGCTTTGCCGCTGATATTGCAGGGGAATTAAGCCGTTACCAGCAGGCCTTACGGCTAGCAGGGGAGGATATGCTTGAGAATCTGGAGGTATCCTATGTGTACGGGGGCAACAAAGTTGGCGACTCTCAGACCTGTGATACCTGCAACCGCTGTTTGGAATCAAAAAGACCAGCGCCTAAAGAGCGCTTCAAGTTATGCAGCGTTTGCACCGGGTGTAGCCTAGACTGTTCTCATTTCGTGCAGCTTGTATTTAACAGAGCCAATCTGGGATTTCCCTATTTGACGTCAACACAGATGCTTGATCTGGATGCATCCGCTCTTCTGAACAAATACAATCTTCGTCCAGTGTCCATTTCAGCTGATGGACTTCTTGCAGGTGACCTGTTGGTTTACCGCGGCCATGTCGTCATTGTAGAGACCGTTCATAGCTCAGAGTCGGCCGACATCGTCCACGCGACCGGAGGGAAGGATATTAGGCTACCAGGGCAGGGAATCCAGAGGGAGCGGTTTGTTCGAGTGGGGCATTTCCGCGGCGAGCTTTTGCGGGTGCTGCGCCATGTAACAATGGATCAGCTTTGGCGTTCCAGCAAAGGAGCCACCCGTAACGCGTCATCAAGGACTTTGGACTCATCACCAAATGAAAGTCAGCCTGCGAAGCGATTCAAAATGCGGCGTGTCGAAAAGCAAACGGACGCCGCCCCTGTACGCTGAATAAATTTAGAGCAATCCAAGCTTATTCTCCAAAAATTGCGACCTTAGTGTTTGGCGTCTATTGCCACGGCCCCGAATTTTAGGGTACCTTGATGGTCCGTTTTATAAGAGCCATCATCTTGGCAGCCAGTGATGCTGAAGGAAGCCGTATGTACTCAACACAGGATTTTCGCAAAGGTCTAAAAATCGAATATAACGACAAGGCATGGTCCATTGTCGAATTCCAGCATGTGAGCCCGGGTAAAGGGAACGCTTTTGTCCGAACCCGCTTGAAGAATCTCGAGACTGGTCAGGTCGTTGAGGTCACATTCAAATCCGGTGACAAAGTCAATGTCCCTGACGTCGAAACCCGCGAGATGCAGTATCTATATAATGATGGGGATCGCTGGTCGTTTATGGATGTCTCCAACTATGAACAATTCTCTCTAAGCCAAGACGAGATTGGAGACGCACGCTACTACATTATTGAGAATGGAAACGCGCGTGTGACCTTCTTTAGAGGTCGTGCCGTTGCCGTTGAAGTGGATAATCATGTCGACTTGAAGGTGGTTGAGACCCAACCTAACATCAAAGGCGACACCTCTGGAGGCGGCGGTAAGCCGGCTAAACTTGAAACAGGTTTGGTGGTGCAGGTGCCGTTCCATATTAAAGAGGGTGATGTTCTTCGTATTGACACCCGCACCAACGAGTATCTCTCTAAAGTGCAGAATTGATCTTTAAGCACGTTACTTGGTTGATTTCTTGAAACAGCAATAGCTTATAGGTGGATCATGGATTTGAAAAACATCGAGCAGTTAATGGAACTCATGCGCAAGCAAGGGTTCAACCACGTCAAAGTCGAGTCTAAAGACCAAAAAGTTGAAATTACGATGCAAGCTCCCGTCGCGGCTTCTCCCATGGCGGGCATGCCCATGATGGGCGCTCCCATGATGGGAGCAGCGATGATGTCTGCGCCGATGTCAGCTGTTCCTCAGCCGCCGGCTCCTAAAGCAGATGTTCCTGCCGGAACTGCAAAATCTTTTGCATCAGGTCATATCCTGAAGTCACCGTTTGTCGGGACATTTTATCGCTCATCAAGTCCGGGGTCTGATCCGTTCGCTGATGTTGGAGCGCGCGTGAAAAAGGGCCAGACACTTTGTATCATTGAGGCCATGAAGCTCATGAACGAAATCGAAGCGGACCGCGATGGTGTTATCCGCGAGATTTTGGTTGAGAATGGTCAGCCAGTGGAATTTGATCAAGCTTTGTTCGTCATTGAATAAGGGTACCCGCCATGAAAAAGGTACTAATCGCCAATCGTGGTGAGATTGCGGTGCGCGTCATACGCGCCTGTCAGGAGCTTGGTCTGCGAACCGTTGCGGTTCATAGTCTTGCTGATCGTGATGCACTGCATACAAGAATCGCCGACGAGAGTATATGTATCGGGCCCGGCCCAAGCCCAAAAAGCTACCTTTCGATTCCTGCCATTATGAGCGCGGCGGAAATTGCGGGTGTTGACGCGATCCATCCCGGGTATGGATTTTTGTCTGAGAATGCCAAGTTTGCAGAGATTTGTGAAAAGTACGGCGTCAAATTTATTGGGCCGAAGTCCCAGCACATTCAGGCGCTAGGCAACAAGGTAGAGGCTCGTGCGTTCGCTGAGAAAGCTGGCGTGCCGATGCTACCTGGAAGCACTGGTGCCGTGCAGTCGTTTGATGAAGCGGAAAAACTGGCGAAAGAGATCGGTTTTCCGATGATTATCAAGGCGGCTGCAGGTGGTGGCGGTCGAGGTATGAAGATTGTTCGCTCCAAAGACGAGTTGGCAAAACAGTTCGACCTTGCGCGCAGTGAGGCGCTGGCGGGCTTCGGTAATGCTGATGTCTTCATTGAGCGTTATTGTGAGCGTCCTCGTCACGTTGAGGTTCAGCTCGTAGCTGACGAGCATGGGAACGCAGCCCATTTAGGTGAGCGTGATTGTTCCATTCAGCGCCGACACCAAAAGCTTCTTGAGGAAGCGCCGTGTCCAATCATGACGCCTGGACGTCGAAAAGAAATTGGCGACACCGCGGTGCGACTCGCTAAGGCGGTTGGTTATCAAAGCTTGGGGACCGTGGAATTTTTGATGGATGAAGATGGTCGCTTCTACTTCATGGAAGTGAATACCAGAGCGCAAGTTGAACATCCGGTCACGGAAATGATTACCAATGTTGATTTGATCAAAGAGCAAATCAATATTGCGCGTGGGCACAAGCTATCTTTTGATCCTAGTAAGATTGAATTGCGAGGCCATGCCCTCGAGTGCCGGATCAATGCTGAAGACCCTGAGTCTTTCGCACCATGGCCTGGCAAAGTGACGGCTTACCATGAACCTGGTGGGCCAGGGGTTCGCGTTGACGGAATGTTATACGCTGGATTCACCGTTCCATCCCTTTATGACTCAATGGTGGCAAAGCTGATCACTTGGGGTCGTGACCGAGACGAATGTTTGGCGAGAATGCGTCGAGCCTTGCGTGAAATGAAAGTCGATGGAATTCGCACAAATATCCCTTTCCATCAGAAGGTACTGGACGACAAACGCTTTGTCGCAGGCGATGTTTCGACCAAATTTCTGCAGGAATGGGGCGTGTAAACACGGTTTCATTTGGGATTGAGAAAGAGTTAGGGGTAGGCAAAAATTGCCTGCCCTTTTCTGCGTTTAAGGAGATGGCAGAAGTTTCCGAGAAACTAGGAGGTTTAAGAGGGGGGGCAACGGTCAATGAGTCCAGGCCTGATGCGCATGCTTCAGCTGATTGACATCAACACGAATGATTCGATGTTGGTCGACCGATTTCTTGTGTTAGCTGCCGACATGCCCGAGCATGAAAAACTGGAAGCAACCCTTAAGCTCGCGCGTACGCTGCTAAAAAAGGCGCCTCGTAAGGCGATGGATGTTGCCTGGATGGTTTATAATTCCTCGTTGCGAGATGGCGAAAGCCTAAGTCTTATTGCGGAGGCTTTTGAAAAGCTTGGTAAAACCGGCAAGGCAGAGGTCATTCGATCAGAGCTTAAGCGGATTAACAATACAAATCTCTCCCCCGAAGTTCGAAACATGGCGCGTCTGACGGTCGAAGAACACGTGACAACGACCTTGGCTGAAAAAATTCAAGATTTACCTCTTGAGGCATCGAACGATAATGCCCCAGCTGCATCTTTGCCCATGCCTTCTTTAAATCTTGAGTCATTACTTGCGCCGCAAGCAAAGGGTTTAGATGCTGAAAAGAGCGCAAAGATCGATGGAAAAGAGCAGGCCGACAAACGCTTGTCCCAGAACACAACGCTACTGGACCGTCAACCGGTCGCCCATCCAACAACTCCCAAGCCACTTGAGACGGTTGCTCATCTTGATCTGGACGAAAAATCATCCTCGTTAAGGGTCGACTCCGTAGCTTTACCTAGCGCAGGTTTACCAGCGGCTATTCCTCCTAAAGAACCGTCCAAAGTTATTTTGGATGGGAAGACCAAAAATTACAAAAAGCAGATACAGGACCAGACGCAGGCCTCGGTCGCGAGAACATCGGTGGAGTCTTCAACCACCATGATCGACTCAGATCAGCGATGGCCGCGGCTTAGAGAGTTAGCTGCTAATGAAAGTTGGGAGCGCTTACTAGGATTGATGCAAGACTGGTATCCCGACGGTGAGCATCCGGAGTTGTTGGGTTTTTTTGAACGGCATGCCCTGGAGCGTATTGATATTCGCTTTGCTGAGTTTTGGATTAATATTCTCACCGCCGCTCACCAGGAGCGCCGCGCCATCCGCTACATTGTGACGAAGCTATCGGAAGAGCCGCACCTGGCTTGGGCACGTATGGTCATGCCTAAAATACAAAAAATAGTCAGCCTTATGGATCTCATGCCGGTCGAATGGCGAGAGTCTGAGGGCGTTCTGACCCTCAGGGACCGTGTTTCCCAGGCAAAACCTCGTTTTGGCTGCTATTGGGCTGCCTAAACTCCAACTTGAAAAATCTGCGCTCTGCAATAAAATACTCCCGATAATTCAGTAGTTTGGGAGGTTTTATGAGTTCGTCGGTTGCAGATGACCTGGTACAGTTTTCTGAACGAGTCGAGCGGCTCCTTTCAGGTTTTTCGTCGAGGATTGTTGGTCAATCAACTGTTGGCCAGAGGCTTTTAATGGCGTTGATCGCAGACGGACATGTTCTTCTTGAAGGGCTGCCGGGCCTGGCCAAGACAACCGCCATCAAGACGATCAGTGAATTAACTGGGCTGCGATTTTCTCGTATCCAGTTTACGCCAGATTTGCTTCCAGCTGATGTCACTGGTACTCAAATCTACGACCCCAAGCAGGGAACCTTTCATGTACGCAAGGGGCCGCTTTTCGCAAATCTTGTTCTTGCAGACGAAATCAATCGTGCGCCAGCCAAGGTGCAGTCGGCATTACTCGAGGCTATGCAAGAGCGGCAAGTGACGATCGGTGGTGAGTCTTTCGCCCTCGAGCAGCCATTTTTGGTGATGGCAACCCAGAATCCGGTGGAACAAGAGGGGACCTATCCTTTGCCTGAGGCTCAGGTGGATCGATTCATGTTCAAAGTTAAAGTGGGCTATGGTACCGAGCGTGATGAGATCGAGATGTTAAAACGTGCCAGTCTAGGAACGCTTCAGGCGAACCTACAGCCGGTGCTATCGCGCGCTGACATTATTGAAGCTCGGCAACTCTTGGCGCGGGTTCGCGTTTCCGAAAAAATTCATCAATACATCGTCAATCTTGTCTTTGCTAGCCGTGAACCAGCGCGGTACCGCATTCCTGAACTGTCTCAAATGATTGACACCGGGGCCAGTCCGCGAGCCAGTCTTTTTCTGGAGCGTGCAGCGCGCGTTAATGCAATGCTTCAAGGTCGTGATTTTGTGACGCCTCAAGACGTAAAAGATATAGCGATGGATGTACTCAGGCATCGCATTACCCTTAGTTATGCTGCTGAAGCGGAGTCGATGACGACAGACCAGGTCATCAGAAAAATCATGGATCGTGTTGAAGTTCCCTGATAGGGCGGCGAGAGTCTATGTTATCACCTGAAATCATCGCGCGTATCAAAGCATTGGATCTTCGCGGGCGTCACGCTGCCACAGATTTGATGGCCGGTGATTATGCTAGCGCCTTTCACGGCCGTGGTATGGAGTTTCATGAGGTTCGAGAATACGTTCCGGGTGATGATGTGCGGGGTATCGACTGGAACGTGACGGCAAGGATGAATCAGCCCTTTATCAAGGTTTTTCGCGAAGAGCGGGAGCTGACGCTCATGTTGCTTGTTGATGTCAGTGCCTCCTTGGCCTCTGGTAAACGGCGTTCTAGGCGGGACGCTGCTGCCGAGGTTGGCGCGGTACTGGCCTGGCTTGCCATTAAAAGTAACGACCGGGTCGGTTTGATGTTGTTTGGAGATAGTGTCGAGTTGTTCGTTCCTCCCAGAAAAGGACGGGGACACGTGTGGCGGATAATTCGTGATGTTCTGACCTGGCCCAGCCACGCTAAAGGAACAAATATCGGTGGCGCTTTGGATCGCCTTGGTCAGATGCTTCCAAGACGCGCAGTTTGTTTTGTTATTTCGGATTTTCTATCGCAGAACTTTGATTCCTCTTTGGCCCGTGTCGCAAGACAGCACGACCTGACCTGTATTCAGATGGCTTGTGAGCCGATGGATGGTGTGACGAGTGGTCTTGGTGCTGGTGTCATAACAGTGACTGATCGGGAGACCGGTGACATGCTCGAAGTGGATGCATCTGATCCAATCCTTCGATCGAAGTTAGAGAGGCTTCAGACGGAGCGCCATCATCAGATGGACGAGCGGCTGCGTAAGTGCGGCGCTGATTTTTTTGAAGTGTCATCCGATGAAAATATCGTTGATCCAATTGCGGCCTATCTGCGGGGGCAAAACGCGGGTCGAAGGCGGGTGCAGTGAGTCCTGCCGAGAAAAAACCTGAAAAATTGGGTCAACAGGTCCCATCCACCACGGAAGCCCTGACGGGAGTTCCTCCCCATGGGATAAAGGGTGCGATGCCAAAAGTTTTCATATCGTCAGAAACGATTATTTTAACAGCGGTGGTCATACTTTTAGTGGCCTTGCTGACTGCGGGTAGCGTCTCATTTTGGCTGAGATATCGTAGGCGAAAGACGTCGCCGGCTCTGGTTTCGGACGTTCAGGATGCAGATCGTTTATGGATAGAATTGAAAAATGCAGTTAATGGGATGCGTGCGCCGAGCGCATCGGAACTCAGTACGTCGACGATCGTCAATCAATTTACGAGTGACGTCAGTTTGCTGGCGCGTCGCGGCGTCGAAATCCGCACTGGAAGCCCCATTGCAGAGCGGACAACCCAAGAAATTGAAATGATGTTGAAGAGCGGAGCTTTGCGATTGCCCGTGGTGTCGGAGCAGGAGTTTCGATCGATGCTGCAAACACTTGATTCTGTCCGCTTTGCGGGCCAACCGATAACAGCTCACGAAGCCGAGTTTATACTTGAGTCGCTCAAAACGTGGATTGATGCCCTGGCTGCTGATCAGATGAGAGCAGCAGGACAGGCGCATTTGACATCTCTGCCTGTTGATGACAAGGGAGGTATTCGTGTTTTCGATACCTGAACAAGTCGAACGCTGGCTAAACGTCTTTGACAATTTTTTCGACGGATCTCCTTTGTTTTTTCTAAATCCAGCTTGGCTTTTGCTGATGCCGCTAGCCTGCTTGCCTTGGGTGATTGACCGCCTTCGTCGTCGCAGCGCGGTGCCTATTTCAAGTATCGACATGATGATTCCCCGAGACGTTAGACGAAGGCCGTCTTTGCTTCGGCATTCGGGCTGGCTTTTGCGGGGGCTTTGTATGCTTCTGGTCGTTTTTGCTTTAGCTCGGCCTCAAGTCGCCCATCGCGATGGAGCGCGGGTCAGTAATGGCGTTGATATTATGTTGGCTATTGATACCTCGGGTAGCATGCGTGCGCGTGATTTTGAAGTTCGCGGCCAAAGGCCAGATCGCTTAGAGGTTATCAAAGCTGTCATTGCTGATTTTATTGATGCACGAATTGATGATCGCATCGGTATGGTGGTGTTCGGCAGTGAGGCATACACGCAAGCGCCGTTAACTTTGGATCATGAGATTTTACAAAAATTTCTCGAGCGGATTCAAATTGGCATGGCTGGTGATGGGACAGCCATTGGTGACGGTCTTGCAACCGCTGTCAAACGTCTTAAGGAGGCCCCAGGTAAAAGCCACGTTGTAGTGTTGCTGACAGATGGCGCAAACAATGCTGGTCGAATTGATCCGGTTGCGGCAGCCCAGGCGGCTAAAGCCCTGGGGATTCGGGTGCACACGATTGGTGTGGGGAGTGATGGGATTGTGCCGGTTGTTCAGAACGGTCGCGTTTTCCACATCAAGGCCGACATCGATGAGGTCACATTGAAGTCCATAGCCGATACTACAGGAGGGGTCTATCGTCGTGCAGTGGATACGGACGCTTTAGTCAACGTGTACCGCGAAATTGACAAGCTTGAGAAGGTTCGTCGGGAGCAAAAAGACCGCCGTCAAGGTCGCGATGTGTTTCCGACCTTGTTGATGGTCGCGGTGTTCTGTCTTTGCTTGGAAGCCATATGGCGGATCTCTCGATTTCGGAGGTTGCCAGCATGACAGGCTTGCTGCCGCAGATCTCATGGCTTGCCGTCGGCAACTTGCTGGGGCTTCTTGCCGTTGTTTTGGTGATTCCGCTCCTGATCCTGGGCTTTAGGCGGATTAAACGTAGACTGGGCTTAGCTCAGTCATCAGTTTCAGATGCTAGCCAGATTTGGTCGACAAGTCCTGGTTTTGCAGCCATCAGAGGTATTTTGTTTGTTCTAGCTCTTGCTTGCCTTGTTATTGCCAGTGCTGGTCCGCGTTGGGGTTGGACATGGGTTGAGAGTAAACAGTCTGGTGTAGATATCGTGGTTGCTGTTGACGTGTCGAAAAGTATGTTGGCTCGTGATCTTGATCCGAACAGACTTGAGAGAGCTCGTCGCATGATGATTGATTTGCTGGATGTGGCCGATGGCGATCGTATCGGCCTAGTGGTGTTTGCAGGTGCGGCTTTTGTTCAATGCCCTTTGACCGTTGATCATGGCGCGATGCGCTCGTTTGTTGATGGCCTCAGTACCGATATGATTCCGGTTGGTGGCACAGATTTGGCTGGTGCCTTACGAGAGTCGCTGAACGCTCTCGATGCCGGAGGCGAGAAGCAGGGACTTGGTAAATTAATCGTTCTGATGACTGATGGCGAAGATCATATTGGCGGAATAGACACAGCCTTGGCGGAAGTTGTGGCATCCAAGGCTAAAGTTGTCACCGTGGGACTGGCGTCGCCTGAGGGGGCTCCCGTGGTTGATGATGCTGGTGGTTTTATTAAAGATCAACGCGGAGACGTTGTCGTCAGTCGTTTGAATGAAGAGCCGTTAAAGAAAATTGCTGAGGCAACAGGTGGAGTCTATCTCAATGCCTCGCGTGCAAATGATTCGATTGCAGCCTTTTACCAGGACGTGATTCACGCAAAGGGCACCGTAAGGGAAACTCAAGCCAAACGGGAGCGTCTCTGGTATGAGCGATTTCAGTGGGTGGCGGCACTCGCCATGATTCTTCTATTGATTGAGAATTTTATTCGCGACGTCCGCCCACCATCCGCCGCTGGTATTGTACTTTTATTAATGTGCTTGTTCCCCTCCCATCAATCCCAGGCCGCAGATTCAGCGCGAGAGCGATATAATGCTGCAGTCGCTGCATTCGAAGCTGGAGATGCAGAAAATGCGCGCAAGGAGTTTTTAGAGCTTGCGCAGAGCGGTGATGGCGAAGAAAAGCGTCGCTCTCTCTATAATCTCGGCAATATTTTGGCTGCGTCCGGTCAGCTTGATGAGGCGGTCAAATTTTACGAAGACGCGTTAGCCATGAACTATCAGGATCAGCAGGTACGCGACAACTTGGCTTGGGCAAAAAAGAAGTCAGAGTCAGCTAAAAACGAGAAAAGTGACAATCAGGAAAAGAATCAAAGCAAATCAAACGAGCAGAAAAACAAAGAGGACGGAAAACAAGATCAGTCAAAACAACAACAGGAACAGGCCCAGGATCAGCAGTCTTCCAAGTCGGAGTCGAAGGAGAATAAAGAGTCATCAAAGTCGACGAATGATCAACCCAAGCCCTCTGAGGACGAGCAGACAGCAAACCAGCACCAGAAGACACAGCCAGGAAATAAACAAGAGTCCGGGCAGCAGGCCGATGCGTCTAAAGCCAAGGATATTTTGACCCCTGAAGAGGCCGAAAAGCTTTTAAGGGCAGCCCCCGATGATCGGCGAACATTTGTGCCTATATTCCGCTCGGGGAAGACTCCGCCTCCAAGTCGTCAGGGAAAAGACTGGTGAAAGGAAGAAACAATATGGTTTGGTTTTTAAAAAATTTAGTTTTTATTTTGTTCGTGCTGTTTGCGCAAACTCTCCTCGGCGGAACGTTGACTGGGGAGCTTGATCGGCAACAGACGAGTCTTGATGAGTCTTTTTGGCTCACCGTCACGATTGAAGGATCCTTGGACGGAGACGTTCTCGAGCCCGAGACCAAAGATTTCGAAATTCAACGTACCGGCCAGTCGACGAACATTTCGATTATGAATGGTAAAATGTCGAAGCAGACTCAATACACTTATGAGTTGAGACCTTTAAATGAGGGTTCATTACTGATTCCTCCATTTCGTGCGCTTATTGATGGTCAGGACTTGGCAACAGAGTCTTTACCAGTTGTGGTTAAAGGCGGCACACCATCGCCCTCCGAAAAGGGCCAAGTTGGCGAAGCGTCCAAGCTTTTATTTGTCGAACGTGAGATTCCCAAGAGTGCGCTTTATGAGGGCGAGGTGGTGATCTCAAAGGTGCGATTGTTTTTCAGAGCCAGACTGACGGGGGCGACTCCAGTGCGGGAAGCGAATCCCGATTGGCGCTTGATTCCTGTCGACGGCCAAAAAAATGCCGAGGTCATACGCGACGGTGTGCGATGGTCCGTCATCGAAATGCACGAGGGTTTGATTCCTCTAAAAGCAGGACGTTTGAAGGCCCCTCCTTTTGGCATCAATGCAACCTGGATTCAACAATCCAAGCGACCACAGAGTCCACGTAGTATCTTTGACATGTTGCAAGGCGGATCATTGGGCTTCGGAGAAGAGGTGAGTCGTAAAATCTTGTCTGCGCCGTTAACGCTGACAGTCAAACCATTGCCGACACCAAAGCCTCAAGGTTTTGCTGACATCGTGGGGGCGTTTACAATCAAAGCAGATATTTCCAAACGTAGCCTGAGCGTTGGCGAAACGTCGACGGTCACCGTTGAACTGAAGGGCCAAGGTGCCCTTGACCGCATGGCAAGCCTCAACCTAAGCATTGCCGGTGCCAAGATCTATGCTGATAAGCCTTCGCTTAAAGAGTCTGTCGAGGCGGGAGCTGGGCTTGTCTCGACTAAGGTTTTCAAGTTTGCTGTCGTCCCGCAAGTTGCTGGTACTCTTGATTTGGGAAAGATACAGGTGGCAAGCTTCAACCCATTCACTGAAGCATACGACCGGTTATCTGCGGAGTTGGGCGCTGTGACAGTGAGTCAGTCGGCAGTCGCAGCCAGTCAATCATCACCACCGCAGCAGGTACCGCTGGATAGCAATTTATCTGCCAGTCAATCTAACCATAACCAACCACCTGTTACGACCCCACCAGATTTGTCAGCCACCAAGCTGGGAGATCATGAAGGTGCCGCAAAAAAATCCTGGTTTTTAACGCCACTGGCACTGGCTTTGGAGTTATTGATTCTCGCTTTGATAGTTTCTGTTTGGTTGTTTGGTCGTTCATGGCAAAACGTGAGAGATGAGCGTAAAAGTGTAGAAGAGGTCACACGTACCCACATCACGGATGCCTTAACTGAGCTGGAGCGTGGAGGGCAAGCCTCGGTTCAACTTGCTCTCGAGGCCTTGAAAAAGCAGCTTGCCGGTAAAGGCCAAGATCCAGGGGCAATGACATCGGCGGATTTGCTCAAAGCGGCCGAAGGTCATGGGTTGAACTCTGAATTACGCGAATCATTAAAAAGACTGTTAACGCTCCAAGACCGCGTCGTCTATGGAGGAGATTTAGCAATGGAGGCCTCGCCATCCATGGTCGCTGATTTACAGAGCTTATTGAAATTTTTTCAAGCGAAAGGTGTTTGATGCTACCGCCCGACTTCAATGCGACATTTAATCAGGCGATTGAGACCAAAGATTGGTCTCTGGTGATTATGTTGGGGGAAGAGGCGGTCGCAGAAAATGCTGCATCAAACGCAGTCTTGTATAACCTCGGACTGGCGTACTTAAAACAAAATAAGCCGTCTATGGCAACATCGGTTTTTTTATCTGTGCCTTCAGATCAGCGTGATCTTAAGACATCTGATGCGCTCAGTGAGTCGCTTCGTTTATCCACGGGGTCGATGGATGACTTGTCTCTAGGTGCGCACGGTTTAAAAGGGAGTTTGGTGACCGCGGCTGCAGCCATACCTGCAAATGGAATTCAGGCTATTTTTATGGCTGGCTTGGGTTTTTTGATTGTGGCTTTGCTAACGATTGTTTTTTCTCGAGCTACACGTTGGCGTAGATGGTTGCAGATATCCCTCGTCTTGGGGGTCTTACTTAGTACTTTTGGGGGCGCTGGCTTTGCGTTAAATCGATGGTACAGTGGTAATTGGGGGGCCATTATTTCTGGTGGCATGGCACCCTTGATGTCATCACCTATAGAGTCATCTTCAGTGGTTGCTAATTTAAAACCAGGGTACCCGGTTTTTGTTTTGGGTGCAAAAGAGGGACCTTGGTTGCGTATTTGGGATGCTGATGGGCATGAAGGATGGATCAAGTCTCTTGATGTGCGCGTCATCGCCGCCCAACGTTAAACCATCAGCAAAGATTGGAAACACTGACGCCTATCAGGCGAACTGGTCTTTGTCCTGCCTCGGTTTTTGTGGTCAGTAGCTCTTTGCAGGTGGATGCGATGATTGCGGCACAATCTTGCATTTCACTTGTGGATTTTGAACGTGTAATTGACTCAAAGTTTGCGTACTTAAGCTTTAACGTGATGGTTCGTCCGGTTTTTTCTGCTCGCTGCAATGATTTAGCTACGCTTTCGGATAGACGATCAACATGAGTGAATAGTTTTTTGAGATCAAGTTCATCTTTGGCAAGAGTGTCTTCGCGGCCGTAACTTTTACGCTCCCAGCTGCTGCAAACTGGTCGATGATCAATACCTCGCGATGCTCTGGCTATCCAGCGCCCCATGGATCCTAGAGACGCTTCGAGAACCTGATGATCGCAGTGCCACAAGTCTTTGCAAATACGAAATCCGAGATCCGCCAGTCGCTTTTCAGTGGCTGGACCGACACCGTGAATTTTGCGCAGCGGCAACATTTCCATGAAAGACTCCACTTGATGGGGTTGCACGATGGTAATGCCGTTGGGCTTATTGATATCGGAGGCTATTTTGGCAACAAGTTTATTCGGCGCAACACCAGCACTGCAGGTGAGACCGAGCTCCTGGTGAACAGATTGGCGTATTTGGTTTGCAATCTGCGTCGCAAATAAATTTGGATGATCAGATACATCAAGATAGGCTTCATCGAGAGATAGAGGTTCTATCAGATCCGTATAGCGCTGAAAAATGGCTCGGACTTTTGAAGAAATTTCCTTATATCGGTCAAATCGCGGCGGCAAAAATATGGCATTGGGGCAAAGTTTTGCAGCTAAGGTGGTTGGCATGGCCGATTTCACCCCAAATTTTCTTGCTTCATAGCTGGCAGTGCATACAACGCTTCGAGTCCCAGGTTGTCCACCAACAACTACGGGTAATCCTCGTAACTCTGGACGATCGAGAATTTCAACGTTCGCATAAAAGGCGTCCATGTCAATATGGACGATCTTGCGAGGCCTTGGAGTGAATTCAGTTGGTTGCTCCATATATCCATGATACCATACAAAATTATGGGCATCCAGTTTGAGACGGTGATGTATTCACAAATTCCGATGAGCTTCTATGAGCGTCCCGCGGTCGTTGTGGCTCAAGAGCTTCTCGGGTGCAGACTCATCGTAGAGCATCCGGGTCAAGAAGCCATTGGTGGACTCATCGTTGAGACAGAAGCCTACACCACAAATGACCCTGCTTGTCATGCATGGCATCTTGAGCAAAAGCGGAAGACGAACCCGAATGCATCGGGCAAAGGAGAGGAGCTTTTTGGGGCTCCTGGATTTACATACATCTACTTGAATTACGGTATGTATTGGTTACTCAATGTGGTCACTGATCCCATCGGGACCCCGGGCGCGGTGCTTATCAGAGCGGTTGAACCCTGCATCGGTGAAGAGCAGTTTTGGAAAAATCGACCAAAAGTGAAGAAGCGCGAGGATCTCGCCAACGGTCCAGGTAAACTCACTCTGGCGATGGGTATTGATCAACGGTATCATCAGATTTCACTCGCTGAGGGCCCTCTGCGCTTGCAACAACCTCGACACCGTCGTGTCGAGGTGGCGACATCCGGCAGAATAGGTATCAGTCAAGGAGTCGACCTTCCCTGGCGATTTTTCATCAAAGATTCAAACTTTGTCTCCCGTGCAAAACCATCATTGACGTGATGGAGTGCGTCCTCGTCTTTCGCTGGTATCTTATTTTCTAATGACCTAACATATCAGGGCGTTGTATTGGCCGTCGAACTCAGGGAACAGGAGTCTGCGAGATGCTTTTGCGATTTTCTCCATGTTGGGCCCTTTTGATTTATATGCTCGTTGCGATTCTTTCTGGGGAACGTTTAGGAGTAGCTCAAGGCCTTGATAAAAAAACAGAGTCTCCGCTGGCGTGTACAACGCTCGGGGATTTGGTGGCTGAATCAGCGAATGTTTCGGAGACGTTAAAAGCCCAGAGTGCCGATGCATTGATAGCTGTCGAGCAATACGAGGCTGCAAAAGCGGCGGTCAAGCCAACACTCAAAGCCACTGCGGCAGTCGTGAAACAAGATCAATCAAAATCTAAAGTTAACAGCAGCGACGAAGCCTTTCCAACCACAGCTAAATTGACCCTCAGTCAGCCTCTTTTTGCAGGTGGTGCTGAATATGCTGCTTTGCGCAGGGCTGAACAGCAGGCAAGCCAAGGAGCAAAGCAGCAGGAAGGAGCAAGGATAAAAGTTGCTCGCGATGTCATCTCCAAGGCTTTTCAAGTCTTAATTGCCCAGGCTGAGCTTAAGTCAACATCCGAACTGAGAGAGCTATCCCGGAGGCGGCTTAAAAATATCCAGGGACGTGTTGCTATCGGACGTTCAAAGTCTGCAGACGGCCTTGGCGCGGAGGTTCAGGTCGCCAATGCTGATGCGCAATATGAAGTTGCAAGACTTGGATTGGATAGTGCTGTTCGTCAGCTACAGTCCGTCACTGGCAAAAATGTACAAACCGTATGTGAGCCTGTAGGAAAACCCCCGCTAGCAATTAAATCATGGGACGAATTACGTAGCCGCGTCCATCAGCGACCGGATATTCAAGCAGCGGACCTTGGTGTCACGATCGCTGATGAGAACATAGCTATCGCCCGAGCAGGTCATTTCCCGGTGTTGGATATTGGTGGCAATTATTACGTGAAACGTCCCGAGTCGCAGAAAGCATCTGGCAACTGGGACGTAACCCTTTCAGCATCGCTGCCGCTTTATGCTGGAGGTCTGGTGTCAGCAAAAGTTAATGAAGCCGTTGCAGTAGTGCAGAAACAGAAGGCTTTAGCTGGGCAGTTAAAGCGTTTGGCCGAGGATGAAGCCAGGGAGCTTTGGGAGGTCGTAACAACCGGGCTGCTGCAACTGAACTCTCTGGAAGATGCGGCTAAAAAATCGACCCAATACTATCAGATCATGGCTAGTGATGAGCGCAAAGGACTTGCGAGCAGCCTTGAGACCTTGCAAGTACTGAATGCATCCATTGATGCTCAGCGTGCGGCTCAGAAGTCAAAATACAAATATGGGGAGAGCGTGAGACAGCTGCATTTGGTCTTAGGTGATCTCGAGGGAGCATCGCGATGAATATTTCTGAACTCTCGATTCGTCGACCGGTATTCGCATGGATGCTGATGATCAGTTTGATCTTGTTTGGTGCGCTCGCTTTTCGCGGTATGGGTATCAGTCAGCTACCGGACGTAGACTTTCCAGTGGTCTCTATATCCACGTCACTTGAGGGTGCTTCCCCTGAAGTTATGGAGTCAGAGGTTGTAGACCTGATTGAAAATGCAGTTATTTCAGTCGAAGGAATCACATCCATATCCAGTACAATGCGGCCAGGATCGGCATCTGTCAGTCTTGAGTTTGACCTCGAAAAGAACCTTGATGTTGCTGTTCAAGAGATTCAGACCAAGTTGGCACAAATTCAAAGGCGTTTTCCGAAGGATACTGATGTACCAAGCGTATCAAAGTCAAATCCAGAAGATCAGCCTATTATGTGGCTGGCGGTTTCATCAGATAAAATGGCACCTCGCGATCTGATGGCTTTTGTTAGTAACCAACTTCGCACCAAGTTTTTGACCGTGCCAGGTGTTGCTGATGTCAATATCGGCGGACTTGTGGATCCCGCGATGCGCGTTGATCTTTCACAAGCTAAATTGTCAAGATTTTCAATGACCGTTTCGGATGTTATTGCAGCCATAAAATCAGAGCACCTTGAAGTTCCCGCAGGCCGCATTGAAAGTAAGGACAAGGAGCTTTCCATACGCTCGATGAGTGAGGCTAGTTCTGCGGAGGAATTAGGAGCAATTCCCATCGCCCGACGTGGCGGAAGTCCGGTTTTTAGCCAGATCTATCTGAAGGATTTGGCTCAGGTTGAAGACGGCTTGGCGGATGCGCGCCGTCGAAGTCGCGCTATGGGGGCGCCAGCGGTTGGGTTTGGAATCAAAAAGCAACGAGGTTCCAACGCAGTGGCCGTTGCCAAGGCCGTGAAGCAGCGGATCACCGATCTGAAAAAGAGTCTCCCCGAGGGGATGGATATTGCCGTCAATTTTGATTCGACGAAGTTTATTGAAGAAAGTATCGATGAGCTGAATTTGACGATCGTACTAGCAGCGATATTCACGGCTTTTGTCTGTTGGTTGTTTCTTGGATCCATGTCGGCGACGATTAACGTGATCTTAGCGATACCAACGTCAATTATTGGATCGTTTATCGTACTCAAGTCGCTGAATTTTACTTTGAACCTATTTACGCTCCTTGGACTTTCGTTGGCCATTGGAATTGTGGTTGATGACGCCATTATGGTGCTTGAAAATATCGTTCGCCATCGTGAGATGAAGAAAGGCAAGGTCCGCGCAGCGCGTGATGGTGCTGTCGAGATCGGCTTTGCTGCATTGGCAGCTACGGTCGCTGTTGTGGCCATCTTCTTGCCTGTAGCTTTCATGAAGGGTGTGATCGGAAAGTACTTTTTTCAGTTTGGCGTCACCATTTCTGTGGCTGTTTTATTATCCCTGGTTGAGGCTTTGACTCTTGCGCCTATGCGTTGCTCGCAGTTTCTATATGTGGGCCCCCGTAAGACGAAGCTAGGACAAGGCATCGAGATGATCTTGCAAAAATTAGCATCTCTTTATGGTGCGATTTTGCCAAAAGCACTTCAGCATCGCTGGCTGGTTCTTGTTGTTAGTGGATTGATTTTTGCTGGTAGCCTCATGCTGGTGAGGCCCCTTCGCAAAGAGTTCGTCCCGCCACAGGATCAAGGGTCGCTCTTAATTCGTCTGAAAACACCCGAAGGATCCTCGCTGGATCACATGGATCGAAAAATGGCAGAGGTTGAGGCCAAGGTTGCAAGCATGCCAGATGTGGCGCGCTATTTTGGGTCAGTCGGTGGCTTTGGCGGAGGTGACGTGAGCTCCGCCGTGCTTTTTGTCACTCTAAAACCCTTAGCTGAGCGATCGATTGACAGCGCTCTTAAGAAGAAGCTGAGCCAACAAGAGTTTGCGGTGAAGTTGCGCAATGACCTAAAGGAGATTAAGGGAGTTCGCGCATTTGTTCAGGATCTATCCCTAAGTGGCTTTGGTGGGCGACGGGGGTATCCCGTGGAATTTAGCTTAAAGGGGCCTGACTGGACGACACTCACGGAGAAAGTCAAAACGGTTCGGGAGTTGATGGAAAAATCTGGACTTGTGACAGATGTTGATAGTGACTTCCGGGGGTTTGTGGATGAAGTTCACGTTAAGCCAGATCGACGGAAAGCTGCGGAGCGGGGTATCAGTGCCGCAGACATTGGAGAAACGGTCGGTGCTTTGTTTGGTGGAACTACGGCAGGTTCATTCACCCGCGGCGGCAACAGATATGATGTGCGGGTCAGGTTGACTGCGAATGAACGAGCAGATCCTGATGACATTCGGAAGATTTTGTTGCGCAACAATCGTGGGGAGCTTGTTCCACTGGCTGATGTTGCCTCAATTGCCGTGGAAAAGGGTGTTACCAGCATCACGCGGCAAGATCGCGAGCGCGCCATCGCTGTTTACGGAAATTTGGCTCCGAAGGTTTCTCAGGCCGATGCGATTGCAAAGCTACAAGCAGATATCGCAGCTATCTTACCTGAGGGTTACAGGATTGTAGCCGGTGGCAGCTCTAATTCATTTGCGGAGGCATTCGGAGGTCTTCGTTTTGCGTTGTTGTTAGGTATTGCTGTGGCTTACATGGTTTTAGCTGCGCAGTTTAATAGTTTCATTCACCCGATTACGGTTCTTCTTGCGCTTCCATTTTCCATCACGGGTGCGTTTCTTGCGCTTCTCCTTATGGATCAGAGTCTAAATATCTACAGTGCAATTGGAATCATTCTGCTCACGGGTATTGTAAAGAAGAATTCCATTTTGTTGGTCGACTTCACGAATCAAAAGCGCGAAGAGGGCTTGGGTGTCAGGGAGGCTTTGATTGAAGCATGCCCAACGCGTCTGCGTCCGATTCTTATGACGTCAATCTCCACAATTGTGGCTGCAATTCCAGCGGCCATGACATTTGGTCCAGGCGCGGAGTCTCGAGCGCCGATGGCCATTGCAGTCATCGGGGGTGTTTTGGTTTCTACGGTATTAACGCTTTTGGTTGTGCCGTGCTTTTACAGTTTTATGCCGGGCTCATTGCACCGCGAGTCAATGGATTTGAATTAAAACGAAATCTTTACACCTTTTTTAATTTTATAAAGAACTCACCAGCTAATATTTGTGAAATATCAGCTCGGAGTCTTAACTATGGCAATTAATGCACGCATTACTGGTACGGGTCACTGTGTTCCAAATCGTATTGTTACGAATCATGATCTTGCGAAATTAATGAATACATCTGATGAATGGATTCAACAGCGCAGCGGCATTAGTGCAAGACGACATGTTGATGACGGCATAGCGCCGTCCGACATCGGCGTTGAGGCTGCATTAAAGGCCATTGAATCAGCAGGTCTCAAGCCGAATGATATCGATCTACTGCTTGTAACGACGCTGTCGTCTGAACATACGTTTCCAGGAACAGCGGCATTTATTCAAAGAAAGCTCAATATTGGTACCATCCCAGCGTTTGATCTAAGGGCACAGTGTTCTGGGTTTTTGTACGGACTATCGGTGGCCAAGGCCTTCGTGAACAGTTGCCAGTATAAAAGAGTTTTGTTGGTATCTGTTGAAGTTCAATCCCGAGCCCTCGATTTTTCAGATCGTGGCCGGGATACGGCGGTGCTATTTGGTGACGGCGCTGGAGCAGTTGTTGTTGAACCTAGTCTTGATGTCGAGCGTGGTATCATGTCAGTGTTGCTTCACAGTGAGGGCGAACATGCAGAACGCCTCTGGGTTGAGTATCCAAGTTTGGCAAAATCTCCCCATGTAAGTCCTGAAATCGTTGCAGAGGGTGGAGTTCATCCTAAAATGGATGGAAAATTTGTTTTTAAACATGCGGTCACTAGACTCCCGGAAGTCATTCAAGAGACCTTGGCTTCCCTCAGTCTAACCACGCCTGACATTGATTGGTGGCTGTTTCATCAGGCTAACTTGCGCATTAATGAACACGTCGCTGGATTGATGAGCATTCCGATGGAGAAATGTCCTTTCAATATTGATCGTTATGGCAACTGTTCGTCAGCTTCGATTCCGATTCTACTTGATGAGATGGTCCGTCGTGGGGACGTAAAAAAAGGTCAACTCATTGGACTCGCAGCTTTTGGTTCTGGATTCACGTGGGGAGGTGCGGTGTTGCGATGGTAGATTTGAATGATCTACATGAGACACCTGACTCTCTACTGACAATGAACAACGTCTGTCA
>JBIIGV010000113.1:0-8885 GCA_044236265.1 Oligoflexales bacterium | reverse complement strand
CCGAAACAAATAGCAGATCCCCGGCGCGAACAGCTTGGGAATAGGGACCTATAGCGGCTGGAGCATTTGCGGTTTGAATGACTTGCTTTTTCACGTCTCACCTCACGGTTTTAACTTGGCACTTTGCTCAAAAACAACGTATCTGGAGTCCATTCATAGTGACTTTAACAAAAACAAAAAACAATACATTTCTTCAATAGATTCAGGGTTGTAATCCCGATGGCTTGTTCCTATAATAGGCAGTCAAGTGATTAACAAACAGCTGCACTCTTTCACTAATTGGGCCAAAAAACGGGGGCTCGGCTTGCTATGACGTTTCCTCAAATCAATCCGGTTTTCTTCTCCATCGGTCCCTTTGAACTCCGCTGGTATAGCCTAATGTACGTCATCGGGCTGCTAGCTGTTTATTTCTTCTTCAGATACGCATCTCGCAAAGGCACCTTAAAATTAACGCACCAGGAAATTGAATCCGTCATGCTTGTTGGCATGATAGGAATGATTCTTGGCGCGCGATTGGTCTATGTTTTTGTCTACAACTTCGACTTCTATATTGAACGTCCCAATGAAATATTCGCTACGTGGCGCGGAGGCCTGTCGTTTCATGGCGCGATCCTTGGCATCGCCATTGCCTTACTGATCTATTCAAAACAAAAAAACAAAAGCTTCTTCAACATCACTGATCACATGGTGACTATTGCCCCCGTAGGTCTCGGTTTTGGAAGAATAGGAAACTTCATTAATGGCGAACTCTGGGGGCGCGTGACCGACGCTCCTATCGGAATCATTTTTCCAGACGCGGGGCCGTCACCGAGACATCCCTCTCAGCTTTACGAGTCCATGTTTGAAGGCTGGATTCTTTTAGCCATCATGTTTCTTTTCTATAGCAGAAGGCCTCGAACTGGAGTGCTGTCTGCAGTCTTTCTGATTGGTTACTCTACGTTTCGCTTCTTTATAGAGTTCTTCCGAGAGCCTGACAAACAGCTTGGAGAGGTATTGGGTCCGTTTAGTATGGGACAGGTCCTTTGTGCGATCATGTGGGTCATCGGCGCGATGATTCTGACCTATTCCCTAAATTCTAAACCTCAGGAGACAACCGTTTAACAGGACGTTTGCTCACCTTTTTAGCAGGGATGGCCAAGGATGCATTTAAACTCGCCGTCAAGGCGATGGCTAAAGCGTCACTTGCGTCATGGGGCAAGCGTCCTTTGTTGAAGCCCATGAGCGCTTGAAGGGCAAGATACACTTGATCTTTGCTGGCAGCGCCGTGACCTGCAATTAATCGCTTTACCTGGGCCGGCGTGATCTCTGAGATAGGAATACCCAGCCTGGCAACCGCAGCAATTAAAGCACCGCGAGCCTCGCCAAGCTTAATGGCGGTTGCAGCATTCACCCCGTGAAAGGCTTTCTCGATCGCCACATTTGTGGGTTGAAGTTCTAAAGTTAACTCATAAAGCGCCGTGTGGATCTCACCGAGCCGTGTCGGCATGGCAAGATCGGGAGACGCACGCAAGACGCCGGCATCAAGCACCACCCAATCCCGTGGCGACAGGGGCACAGCCTTCGTCGCACCAAGAAGCGCAAATCCGATAACCCGACTTCCCGGATCAATCCCCAAGATTTTCGGAAACTTAGCCATCCTACAGCCTAAACCGCAAATTTAATTCACTAATGCCTACGTTCACGATACAACAATCCCGTCAGCACGTCACCCAAAGGAATGATTCCATGAGCATTGGCCAGTTTCCCTTTACCCGCATGCGGCGCATTCGCCTGAAAAGCTTTGCCAGAGACCTCTGCAGGGAGTCTATGCTGACGGCAAATGATTTAATTCTTCCCATGTTCGTCATCGAGGGGAAAGGTAAAACTGAGCATATCGCAAGCATGCCAGGCGTCTGCCGACACTCGATCGATGTGCTGATTACTCACGCAAAGAAGGCCCACGCACTTGGTATTCCTGCTGTTGCCATTTTCCCTGTCATCTCAAAAAATAAAAAGTCACTCGATGCCAAAGCCGCCTGGGACGCCAAAGGACTTGTCCCTGAAGCCATAAAGGCTATTAAAAAAGAAATTCCATCTCTTGGGGTCATAACTGATATCGCACTAGATCCGTACACGTCTCATGGTCAGGATGGTCTTCTTGATCGTAGCGGCGAAATTATGAATGATGAAACCGTTGATGCATTAGTGAGGCAGGCTCTTTGCCACGCAAAAGCTGGGGCAGATATTGTTGCACCGTCCGATATGATGGATGGACGTATTGGCGCTATTCGCGAAGCACTTGAGTCTCATGGTTTCAAGGATACGATGATTCTCGCTTACTCAGCCAAGTACGCGTCCAGTTTTTATGGCCCTTTCCGTGATGCGGTGGGATCTAAAGCGGCCCTCGGCAAAGGCAGCAAGCACACTTATCAAATGGATCCGGCCAATGGTGCAGAGGCTTTAAGAGAAATAGCCCTCGATATTGATGAGGGCGCTGACATGGTCATGGTTAAGCCCGGATTACCATATCTCGACATCATTCGCCGTGCCCGTGATGCATTTCAGATACCGATTTTTGCTTACAATGTGAGCGGCGAATACTCGATGATAAAAGCTGCATCTCAGAACGGATGGCTTGACGAAAAAAGCGTAGTTCTTGAGTCTCTCTCAGCATTTAAACGAGCTGGCGCTAACGCTATTTTGACCTATCACGCGATGGAAGCGGCAAAATGGTTGAAGTAAGCGAAACGGCAGTAGAGCGCGTCTCACCTCGATCGCTAGTTGATCTACTCGCTGAAACATGCCGAGTTGCCATCGAATGCGGGTGTTCATCTAACCGCGTGGAACTTCTCGTCACACGCCTCGGAGAAGCCTGGGGATTTTCTGTGGATGCTGCAGCTCTACCAACCGCTGTTTGGCTAAGCGTCAGGGGTAGAGGGCATCAAATAGTCGAGCTCGTCCGGGTCACAAAATGGGGTATAGACCTCAATAAATTGGCTGATCTCAATGATCTTGTTGATCAAGTTGCATCACGACAGCTTCATCTTGATGAAGCTGTGGAAAAACTAAAAACTATCAGCCTGAAACCATCGCCCTATCCACGAGTGCTAAGCATCATCGCCGGTGGTGGATCCGCATTCGCTCTGGTAGCGGCCTCTAATGGGCGTGGCCATGAATTGATTGCGGCATTTATGCTGGGAGCTATTTGCCAGCTTTCCCTGGGATTTTTCAGCGAGGGAAATCGTCGATACCTGGCCGAATTTTTTACAGCCATGCTTGTGGCTGGTGGAGCTGCAGGCCTTAGTTCACTTTGGCCCGATATCAACGTGCCTCGACTCATCGTCGGAGGACTGATATCCCTGGCTCCTGGATTACCTTTTGTAAACGCCATGCATGAGGTCGCTCAAAAGAATCTAGTAAGCGGAGCTGCTAGACTTCTAGAAGCCGTTGTAACTGCTATCACTCTTGCGTTTGGTGTTGCCGCCGTACTTGGTTTTGCGCACTACGTTGAACGATGGAGTCTTCACTGATGTTTACTAATATCAGCGTATTCAATCTTCTGATCGCCGCTATCGGTGGGGCCTCTTTTGGCATCGTCTTCAGAATTCCTTATCGTTATTTTTTGCACGTTGTTTTACTGGCAATGGTGGCAAAACTTGGCGTTGACGTCATATCGCAAAAGGCAAATGTCGGTTTTGCAACCTTCGTATCCACATTTATTGTAGGTGCTATTAGTCACGTGTTTGCACGCGCAACGGGAAAGCCAGCTCAAGCGTTTTTAATACCGGGTGTGATGTTTTTGGTTCCCGGCACAAGCTTATACAAATCATTTGCCGGAGCCATGACAGCCGACTACCAGGCTGCAATGGCACTTTTGGTCCAAGCCATCATCGTGACGGTATCTATTTCATTTGCTCTGCTACTTGCAAACTGGGTCGTGCCCAGCAAAAAAACGCTTTAATTAAAATCTGATTCCGTAAGAAACGCTGACCTCGCGCTCAAACGGTGACTTTTCCGGAAACTTATATAGAAACAAGCTGTACTCGGCCAAGAAGTACATCGCTCGCCCCAATTTGACACCGGCACCGGCACCACAGGTAGGTTTGTAGGTAATAGGACTCTCAAAGCTAACTGGCTCTTGACCATCAGCTTCCTTGGAGAATAGACGCTGCGTTGCAATGACGCCAGCCTTTGCCCGCAATATGAAAATTGAAAAGCTCGGATCGATTGCAAGCACGGCCGAGGCTTTGCGCTGAGTTTCTTTAATTGTGACTTCCTTTTCTGGATCTGACGTATCCATATCCAGATCTTTTTCAAAGTCGATTTCACCATAGTCGTCAACAGCAGCACTCGTCTTTGAGGTAGTCGTTAGCTCGTTTTGTCCAACTCCAAGTTGGAATTTAAAAAGCTTTGACAAACCGACTGTTGCACGTAGGCCGTATGTCGTACGCTGTTTGATTGTTTCTGTCTCGGTGGCAGCACCAGAAGTCGAATCAGACTTGTTACTTCCTGCCTTATCCGGCTTGATCTGCTTGGTCGAACTAATGCTTACGAACGGCTCGATACTGATACGTGCGAATGCGACCGACTGCTGGAACAATAATCCAGCGCAAAGTATCCACTTTAATTGGCTAAACCTCGACATGATGTTGACCCTCCCGAGTTTCTGGCGAAGGGATCGGAATGATTGACTTAAAACTTAAAATTTCAAAACCGCCACGATAAATTAGGCGTTGGTAAAACGAAAAAAAACAGCGAAAATATGCTCATTCTTTATGGTTTAGAATTCAATTGATCAGGCCACGTGAGCCTTAGTTTGACCGGGAGTGTTTTATGACTGCGACCGCCCAAGGCGCTTCACCCGCTATTATCACTTGTTCACATCTTGTCGTAACGTCGAAACACGTGCCGACTATGACGAAGTTTATGGAAACTTTTTTTGAGGTAAAACCTCACTATGCAAATCGACAATTTGCTGATTTTGTCCTACCTAGCGGATTTCGAATTGCATTCTTTGCCGCGATTGGCAAGACCGTGGAATATTTCTCCGCTGATGGAGAGCGACACTTTACATCCATTGGAGTCACAACAAAAAACATCGATCAGCTCTATGAAAAAAGCCAAGCCAAAGAGTTTTTAGACCTTGGAGTTCGGGTTAGTGGACCACCGAAAGAACATCCTTGGGGAGAAAAAAGTTTTTTAATGATGGACCCTGATGGTAACCGCTGGGAGATCACAGAATCGCCAAGCGAATCAGGGATGCTGGTCAACAAAGACTTTGAGCCATAAAAAAGGAGTCCCCGTGGGGACTCCTTTTGTTCAAACATCAGAGAAAAATCAAATATCAAACTTGATCCCCTGCGCAAGTGGCAGTTGCGTTGAATAATTGATGGTGTTGGTTTGACGACGCATGTAGGCCTTCCACGAATCAGAGCCAGACTCACGTCCGCCGCCTGTTTCCTTCTCGCCACCAAAAGCTCCGCCAATTTCTGCACCGGACGTACCAATGTTGACGTTCGCAATACCACAATCAGATCCAGCTGCTGACAAAAAGGCTTCTGCTTGGCGCAAGCTATCCGTAAATATCGCCGAACTTAGACCCTGCTTCACATCGTTTTGCATGTGAATCGCATCATCTACACTGCCGCTGTATTTCATGAGGTAAAGAATCGGAGCAAATGTCTCTTCTTGGACAACTGACATTGAGTTCTTGGCCTCGACTATCGCGGGCTTCACGTAGCAACCAGATTCAAAACCATCTAGTACTTCGCCTCCGAAGATGACCTTGCCGCCCTCCGCTTTTGCCTGAGTGAGAGCTTTTTGCATCATTGTGACAGCATCTTTATCGATCAACGGTCCTACATGATTTTTCTCATCTAATGGCGACCCAATCCTCAAACCCGCATAAGCCTTCAAAAGCATTTCTTTAACTTTGTCATACATCGATTCATGAACGATCAGACGGCGAGTCGTCGTGCAACGCTGACCGCAGGTACCAACGGCACCGAAAACAATACCAGGCGCAGCAAGCTGAAGATTGGCATTTTCCGTCAAGATGATCGCATTGTTTCCACCCAGCTCAAGAAGGGAACGTCCTAAACGTTTACCAACAACCTCTGCCACACGCTTACCCATGCGACACGATCCGGTGGCTGACACCAATGGCACGCGTTCGTCAGCAAGCATTGGCTCACCAACTTCTGCAACATCTCCAACAATCATTGCCAATGTGCCTTCAGGAACATTATTCGCAATCAGCACATCTTTAATGATGTTGAAGCAGGCGACTGCCGACAGAGGAGTTTTTTCACTTGGTTTCCAAATGGAAACGTCACCGCACACCATGGCGATGAAGCTGTTCCAGGACCATACAGCCACTGGGAAATTGAACGCTGAAATAATTCCCACAACTCCCAATGGATGCCATTGCTCATACATTCGGTGCGAAGGGCGCTCGGAGTGCATTGTCAATCCATAGAGTTGACGCGCGAGACCAACAGCGAAATCTGCGATATCGATCATCTCCTGAACTTCACCCAAGCCCTCTTGAAGAGATTTTCCCATTTCATAGCTGACGAGTTTACCAAGGGGCTCTTTGAATTCGCGTAGCTTCATTCCGATTTGACGCACAACTTCACCCCGTTTGGGGGCTGGCACCTTGCGCCATTCAGCAAAAGCCGATTGCGAAAGCTTTACCAAAGAATCGTAATCAGACTTGGAGGCCTTAAAGACCTTACCAATCAGCTTACCGTCAACAGGACTATAACTTTCAAAGGCTCCTTTATTGCGTGAGCCTGATGCTTTATTGCCCGTATGAATGGCATCCACGTCACCGCGAATCCCAAGCTTATCCAAAAAATCCATAGATATTGTCATTACAAACCCCCGGGGATTGTCACAAAAAGTTTCGAGGCGGCAGTCTATCCCTAAATTCCCTTCTATTTCTACAAACTTCCCGATATCATCTGTGTTTTCAGGACTATTTCCACCTTATCTCTTATTACGGAGCCTTAGTTCGACCATGTCAGCCGCATCCCTCATCGCTAAGCGTTATCTGGTCGCCTCTCGAGGTAGCCGATTTCTACGATGGATGACGGGTCTATCCATTGCCGGAATCAGTATTGGTATTGCAGCGATGATCGTCGTTCTTTCGGTTATCAATGGATTTGAATCACAACTTCGTGAACGATTTTTGGCTGCAAATGCCCACATTTTGGCCTTTCAATTCCCCGCAGGCGTCGAAGACATCGAAACCTGGAGCAAGCAAATTGCCGAAGACTTTGGTAGCGAGATCAAGGGCATGAGTCCATTCGTGCATTCGGAAACCATGGCCACCAAAGATGGACTGATGCACAACATTTTGATCCGAGGCATTCATCCGAGCAAACGCAAAGAAGCTCAGGACTTGACCCCGCTCATCCGTCCTGCAGGAGCTATGGACGAACTACAGAAAAGCTATGAGGCGCCTGACAAGTATCCAGCGCCTAAACCAATTATTGTTGGCAGTGGTCTGCTCTCCATTCTTCAAGCTGAAATTGGCGGTAACATCAAACTTGTTGCTCCGGAGTCATCGTCCATTGGAGAGCTTCGCGAGTACAAAGTTGTCGGCGTGTATGACTCTGGGCTCAAGCACTACGATAATCGAATTGGCATCATGGCGATTAACGATAGCCAGGAATTCTTCAAAATGAAAAAGAGGGTTCATGGCCTGGAAATCGGATTGAAAAATCCTCGAGAGTCAAAGTCTATTGCGTCGCAGATGAGTCGAAAATACTCGCTCACAATCAAAGAGTGGCAATCATTTAATAAGCAAATGTTTGAATCTCTGCAAATGGAGCGGGCCGTTATTGCGCTAATTGTCGCCCTAGTCGCGATTGTTGCCAGCTTTAATATTTTGACAACACTTCTCATCACCGTAACTCAGAAACAAAAGTCTATTTCAGTTCTAAAAGCCCTGGGCGCCTCAAATTGGCAAATTCAACGAATTTTTCTGCTTCAAAGTTTTCTGATTGGAACCCTTGGCGCTGCTGTGGGAATGGTTTTCGCACTGGGAATCAGTAAAGTACTTGAGACTTTTAAAATCGTTGATTTGCCAGATCTCTACCTTCTCGCCCGACTGCCTGTGACTTATGACCCCATGGTCTATATCTCCATGGCTGCAGCGGGCTGCTTAATTTGTGTGCTGGCTGGTGCCTATCCAGCCTGGGCAGCCAGTAGGGTTACTATAGTAGATGGTTTCAGAGGACGTTGAGTGGCGCGGGTTTCACGTAAGCCTCTGAAATTTATATTTAATTGAAATAATAAACTATGCTAGGCTTACCAGTGGCCCTGGGTTCATGAGGAATGCTGGCCAAAAGTCCACACGTGATGAGTTTAGACCTTGGCAAAGTATAAGAAAAAAAAATCACCTGTTGAAACCAAAACTCAGGCTCCGAAGACTTCCTCTGCGCCAAAAACCGCACCGCTTCAGATTTCTGCACCTAATATCCAAGACGACAAAAAGCCCAAAAAACTCGCCGCGGGATCATTGAAGCTTCAATTCGCAGGTGATCTTATTCTCGTAAAGAACCCTCAGAAGTCCCTTAGTGGGCTGTTTAAGCGCTATGCGGCTCTTTTTGAAGCTTTAGCCAACCTACCCAAAGACCAGCGCGGTCTCGCATACAAGATCATGACCGGGCTTATGCTGACGAGTCACGCAAAGAAATCTACGAATAGCGATGAAAAACGGCGACTGTTCGAAATGAAAAATCAGCTATTCTTAGCTATTGCTAACGATCGCGCCCTGAGACGCCAGGTTGAATTCAAATATCTTGTTAGCAAGAACTTCCGCGTCAGCCAGTATTGTCAGACCTGTCAAAAGTCAAAATCGGAACTTGGTCTTGATCGTCACAAATGTAAATACTGCA
>JBIIGV010000024.1:0-29733 GCA_044236265.1 Oligoflexales bacterium | reverse complement strand
ATGGAGCCGTGGCCACTCCGACATTCAGTATTGCATCTGGTACATATAGCTCAGCTCAGTCGGTCACCATATCAACGACAACTTCGGGATCCGCGATTTATTACACCACGGACGGTTCGACGCCGACAATTTTTTCGCCCCTTTATTCTAGTCCTATCACGGTGTCCTCGTCGCAAACTATCAAAGCGATAGCTGTTAAAACAAATTTTGTGGACTCCAATGTGGGGTCGGCGACTTACTCAATACTTCTTCAAGTTGCAACTCCTACATTTAATCCAATGCCAGGATCTTATGCATCTGCGCAATCGGTAACGCTTTCGACCTCCACCTCAGGCGCAAGCATTTACTACACAACAAATGGAGGCGCGCCATCCATTTACTCGACTCCCTATTCGGGACCAATTTCAGTGACAGCCAATCAAACGATCCGAGCCATTGCGGTAAAATCTGGCATGAGCGATTCAGCGGGGGCTTGGGGTTCTTACTCCATTATCACGACTCCATCAAACGTGAGTGCGATCGGATCAGATTCAACTGTTACGATAACCTGGGATGCGGTTGCCGGGGTAACTGGATACAGTATTTATTGGAATACCACGGGATCTCCAACCACGGCATCATCCAAGATAAGCGTGTCTTCAAACTCATATCAACATGGTGCTCTAGCAAATGGCACAACCTACTATTACCGGGTAGCATCTGTGGTTAATTCCAGTGAAACCAGCTTGTCATCAACTGTTAGTGCCGTGCCTGCGGCGAGTCCCTATACGACCCAGCCATATACACTGACGATGTCTAGCACCTATAGTGATTCGTGCTCCACGAATACCGCAGCCTCACTTTATGATGGTAATCTTGGCAACGGCGCTGGCACCAGTGCAGGCGTTCAATATATTCGAGCCGATCTCGGTTCTGCCAAGACGATTGCGAGAATCAGGATTTCTCCATTAGAGTCAGCAAGCTGCGGATGGGGGCCCTCTTATTCAGATGGACGTCCAATTCAATATAGTAACGACGGCGTGACTTGGACGACATACACGACCATTTCTGGAACGATTGACGGGCAATATAAGGATTATTTCCCAAACATTAATGCTCGCTATTGGCAGGTTTCGTCGCCAAGTTCATGGCTGGGATTGGGTGAGTTTGTGCTGCAAACAATCGGATATTCATCTAGCAGCTTTAGGTTTGATGCCTCAGACTTGATGATTGCAGCAAATTCCGGCCTGACAGTTGGTGGCGACTTCACATATGAGAAGTGGATCAAATATGATTCCTGGCAAACCTATTGGTCTGTTTTCCTGGAAAGTGCTGGTCTAAGTTGCATGGCCAGATCGGTGACAAATATGAATTGGGAATGTTACATCGCTAACGGATCAACACTTACTGCGACCTCTACTGCAAACAACGATGCTTGGACCCATGTAGCCTATGTCAGGCAGGGTGGTGCAGTAAAACTTTATATCAACGGCGTGGCCGAGGCATCGGGTTTAAGCACGGGCAGCATTGATTTTGCTAGTGGAGACAGAGGCGGAACGATGGCAGGTTACGCGACGATTATCGGCCGGGCTGGCCCACCTTACTATCCGGCTGGTGATAACTATAGTCGTGAAAACGTTTTCACATTAGCTATTTCGAATGTTGCACGTTATACGTCAAACTTTACGCCAAGCAAGGCACTGCAAAAAGATAGCAATACGTTGCTTTATCTGATTATGCCAGATGCGCCGGCTACTGCGGCAGTTATTGATATAGGTCCGCAAAATATAAGCATCATCAACCATAACATCACACGGTCGGCAGACACGCCGTAAATATCAAACTGTTTGCAGCACTATCTAATCAGTGCCTAAAGTGACGCGTGCCAGTGATCATCATCACTAGACCATGCTCATTGGCCGCATCAATGGACTCCTGATCTCTGAGGCTTCCTCCCGGCTGGATTATGCCTCTGATTCCCGCTTTGGCAGCGAGGTCTACCGTGTCTCGAAACGGAAAGAACGCGTCTGATGCGAACACAGATCCGGGCACTTCATGGGCCAATTCCCTGGCTTTCTCTATGGCAAACCGGGCGCTGTCGATGCGGCTCATTTGACCAGCACCAACGCCAATGGTTCTTAGACCTGACGATAAGACAATGGCGTTGGATTTGACGTGCTTGCAGATCGTCATCGCAAAGGCCATGTCAGCCAATATGCTCGCATCGGGTTTTGCTTTTGTTGCACAAGTCCATGTTTCAGGCCTTGGCACGGACGTATCCACGTCTTGTACCAAAAGCCCTCCATTGATGGATTTCCAGGATTTGCTGGGAGACTTCATTCGTCCAGATTCCAAGACAGCGTCGGATTTGAGGACTCGTAGATTCTTTTTGGTGGCAAACACGCGAAGAGCTCCTGGAGAATAATCAGGTGCAATGACGCATTCCAAGAAAATATCCGCCATCGCTTTGGCTGAAGATTCATCGATCGGAATATTGGAGGCTACGATCCCGCCAAAGGCGCACTTTGGATCGCAGCTAAGGGCTTGCTCAAATAACTGGGAGGCGGTCAGACTCGGACTAGCCGCTGTCCCGCAAGGGTTTGTGTGTTTGATGATGGTCATGGAAGGCAATGGCGCTAAATCAGCCACAATGGCAGCTGCCGCATCAAGGTCCACATAATTGTTGTAGGAGAGTTCTTTGCCTTGAAGAAACTGGGCAGCCGAAAGACCTGTCGCGCGCTCGTTGCTAGGGCGATAAAACGCAGCCGATTGATGGGCGTTTTCCCCGTAGCGGAGTGTTTGAACGATTTCCATTTTTGGTTCAAGACGGGTTTGGTTCGCTGCCGCATTGCTCGCAGTGCGTTGCTGGAAATATTCGGAAATCATATGGTCGTAGGCAGCCGTTTGCGCAAAAACTTTTGCGGCCATATGCTCGCGAAATGCAGTATTTTCTTTTCCAGATGAGAAGAAATCTAAAACATGACCGTAATCTTGAGGGTCAATAACCGGCAAGCAGTGACGGTGGTTCTTTGCGGCCGCTCGCAGCATCGTAGGTCCACCAATGTCAATGTGTTCGATCGCTGTAGTCAGTGGTAAGTTTTTTTCTCGAGCGTCTTTGGCGAAGTCGTAAAGATTAACGACCACCACGTCGATGCCGTCAATCCCAAGAAGCCTCAAGTCGCCATTGTGAGCTGGGTTATGGCGATCGGCGAGGATCCCGCCGTGAATCACTGGGTGAAGGGTTTTGACGCGTCCGCCCAAAATCTCTGGGGATTTGGTAACGTCCGCGACATCTGTAACGTCGATTTCTGCTTCGCGAAGAAGTTTTGCAGTGCCACCTGTTGAGAGGATCTTAAATGACAGCTGAGCGAGCCCTCGTGCAAACTCGATCACACCCGATTTGTCGGTTACTGATACAAGTGCGACACGCGACGCTCCTCTAGTCATATGCTAGTCCTCCAGTGGCCTCAAATGTTTCAAAGTTTCAATGAGTTGACGCTCTGCTCCAACCGGGATCGGTTGATAGTAGTTTTTTCCCTTTAGCTCACGAGGCAGGTACGTCATGCGGCGTGCCTTTTCCAAATCGTCGTGAGCGTAAGCATAGCCCTGACCGTAACCTTGTCGTTTCATGAAGTCTGTCGGTGCATTGCGCAAATGCATCGGTATTTCGAGCACGCCGGTTTTTCGTACGTCGTCTAATGCAACGTTAATGGCGTTGTAGGCACGATTACTTTTCGGCGATGCCGCAAGATAGGTCGTGCACTGGGACAGAGCGATTCTGGCTTCCGGAAGTCCGAGGGCTTGAACGGCGCGCATTGTGGAGTCTGCGATGAGTAGCGCTGTGGGATTGGCGTTACCAATGTCTTCACTGGCACTGATCAAAAGCCTGCGTGCAATAAACTCAGGGTCTTCGCCGGATTCGATCATACGCGCCAAATAGTACACTGCAGCATCGGGATGGCTTGCGCGAATGGACTTTATGAAAGCGGATATAACATCATAGTGTTGATCCCCGTCCCGATCATAGCGAAGTGGAAGCGACGTTCCGAGAGACTCCAGCGTCTTGCGGGAAATCAATTTATGACCGGCAGCGTCTACATCGGCGCAGGTTGCTGCGGCAGAGAGAAGATTTAAACATTGCCGCCCATCGCCGCGCGCTGCCTGTGCAATCATGGTGAGTGCATCATTATCTGCCTGCGTGTTGGAAAATAATGGATCACCAGACGCCATAGCTTCTTGCATCATGGTGACCAAAGCTTTGTCGCTCAATGGTTTTAAGTTGAACGTCAGGCAGCGCGATAAAATCGCGTTGTTGACAGTGAAAGATGGGTTTTCTGTGGTTGCACCAATGAAGCGAACCAATCCGGTTTCCATGCCGGGCAGAAGAACATCTTGTTGATTCTTCGATAGCCTGTGAATTTCATCCACAAACAGGATGTGAGCTTTCTCGCCATTGGCAATCGCACACGCGGATTGATCGATCATGGCACGAAGATCTTTGACCGAGGCGTGAACGGCAGAAATACAGACGAGCTTACGAGAGCTTTGATGTCCAATGAGCTGAGCGATGGTGGTTTTGCCGGTACCTGGTGGGCCCCAGAGTAGGATGGCGTGCGCTTGATCGGACTCTACAAGGCGCCTCAGCGGCGACCCTGGTTTCCAGATGTGTTCCTGCCCGAGAATCGCATCCATCTCACGCGGTCTGACCCGTTCTGGAAGGGGTCTTTCATCTGGATTTTGTGAAAACTCCAACATAAACGCCCTAAAAGATCAAATAATACAGGTGCTTGGGATTCTATTAAAACACTAGGCAATTAAGTGCCGGCAGCTTTTGCCGACTCACATTTATCTCCGCGGGCAATCACGCAAACGGAAAAAACTGAGTCGAGTGGGGTCACTATAATGAATCCAGTGATGAGTTTCAAAGACTACTTTGCAGCATTGAAGGGTCGAGAAAATGATGGAGCGTCTTTGAGTGCATTGCTTGGTCCATTTCAGATCCCAGGGCTTCCTACGACTGAGGATGAATTTTTGTTAGTCGGGCATGTGTTAGATGCGATCGCTGAGGAAAAGCCTGAGAAATCGGCGGTTGACGCGTCCTTTGTCCTAGAGTTGGCACTTGATTTGGGTTTGTCTGCGGCTTGAAAATTGCTGCTATGCGATCTTTCATGGATCGAAGCTAGAGTGCCGATATTCGACTCTTAATCATAAATTAATTTCGTGATACGATCATGGCGTCTTGATTGAAAGGAAATTTCCTTGGCGCTACTGATCCCCATCTCTGAACTCGAATTCACGTTTGCGCGAAGCAGTGGCCCCGGCGGGCAAAACGTCAACAAGACGTCAAGTAAAGCAATCATGCGTTGGAACCTCCAAGCAGCTGAATGGGTGCCAGAGGACGTTAAAGAGCGATTTAGAGATAATTTTGCTAGCCGTTTAACGTCTGACGGTGTGGTGGTGATTCACTCTGATGAAAGCCGTGACCGCTCAACGAATGAAAGACGCTGCATCGAGAAGTTGCAAGACATGCTGCGTCGCGTGTGGCTTCCTCCGAAGAAGCGGGTTGCCACCAAGCCAACTTATTCCTCTCAACGTAAGCGCGTTGAAGTTAAAAGGCAGCGGTCCGATGTAAAAAAGGCGCGAAGGAAGGTTCGCGATGACTAAGTCCAGACGCGGTAGAGGCAGGATATTCGCGCCTGCGAGTCTATTTTCTGTTTTTGTGTGTTTACCGGCGGTATGTGTTCACGCTGCTCAGCCAGCCAAACACCAGGCCGCTCCGACTTTTGCAACCGACCCGCAGCTTCCTCCAGGTCAAACAGACCAGATACCACCTGGCGAGATGCCGCAAAGTGCTCGCGACTGGAAGTATCCTCACACCAAGCAAACCGCAAAGGTCTCTTTGATCGTTGGTGATCAAGGTGGCGGCCCGATCCGTTACAATACGCGGTTCCCAGACGTAAAAGGGAATCCGCACCCGGCAAGTTACTATCATACGGCACCCTTCGGCGGTGCTGAGGTTGAGTTTTCTGTGCCGCGCGGAGGAGTGCTGCTCGGAGGGCTTGCTCGTCGTGATTTATGGCACCGAGGACTAGAGGGTCGGACTGTTTTGTTAAGTAATGAGCCGTGGACGGTGAACCAGTTTCAATATTCTTCCAGTGCATTTATTTTGGGATGGGTTTTTGGCGAGCGGTACCGCGAGGCTCCTTGGGTGTCCGATTTGTCATTCGTATACGATACTGCAACGATCAAAGTTAATATGAAGCCTTCGTCAGGCGGCGTGGAATCCGAGGGCCGAGCGAGACTCATAGCTTTATCTTTAAGATCTCGCTTTCAATTCCTACTGGTGTCTCGCAATAGGGTTTCATTGCATGCTGGGCCTGAGTTTCATGTCCCGCTGTATAGCTCTTCAACGGTCGACAGTGACGAAAAGATCTATGATCTGATCGAGCAAAATCTAAAATTTAAATCATCGGCTGCCGTAGGCGCTCATGTAGCGACTGGTTTTACGTTTTGAATATTTATCTTTGCATTGCGTAAATCTTGCGACTTCAAAAGCTCAGAGTTTTGATGTCTTGTTCTTGGTCGAGGCGCTGCAAAATCACGTTGGCATCATTTGTTGCTTGCGCCCCCCAAAGTCCGGTCCCGAAATCAGAGTCGCAAAAAAGCCCATCTGCTGAAGCCACTGCGCCAGCAGGACAACCTTACGTCCTGCAAAATTATGGCTTTATTTATAGGGACGCTTGCATGCAAGACCCGGCCGCCTACAAGAGCCCAGAAGACGGCAAATGCCGTCAGTGCCCTTAGCCTAGAGGAATTATGTAGGATCATGCCAAAGACTCTCCAATTGGAAAATTGTCCCGCATCGGCAACATAGGATCAAGCCCTAAGAGTGCACTAGGAAGGTATTCTTGCATGTGCCTTTTTCGAAGGAGCTGTGTCTGAGCCAACTCTTTATCGTGACACGTGGGCCGATTCCGCAACGTCGGAGTTGCCCTTTCAGGGCAGACGTCTTGTCTGTCTCATTTTATCGTCCCCGATTAGAATCACGATTTAACTTGAACGACGGAGAGATTGGGCGACTTTTTTTGCTCAATCATATGTTTGGCGAGCTCTCGAGCTTCGATGGCAGCATACATCCTAAAACTGCCGATCAAAGGTGGGTCCAGAGCTGACAAAACGCTAAAATTGGAATCACAATGCCCTTGATATAATCTTCAGAGTCCTCGTCTCCACTAAGTGAGAAGCAAGACTTGAAAATCTTTTGTTGAAAAAATAGCCATTCTTATAATTTCGAAAGTCATTTTTTTGCGAGTTCTAGCAGTCTAAAGCTCAACAGGTTATTACAGTGAACAAGAGCCTTGTTTCGTCTATTTCACGCCTTAAGCTCCATTGCGACAAAATAGAAACCTTAATATTTAGTCACGAATGACGAAATAATTTGTAAACAAAATTCAAAAACTCTAGCATTGCCGTTTACTTTTTTGGAGGTTATCTCATGAAATTAGTGGCGAGATATTTGTTAGTGCTGGGCGCGCTAACTAGCACAAGTACGATGGCTGACGAATACGGATTTGCAGGATGTGGAGCCGGAACGAGAATTTTTGGACCTCGCGACATGCAGACGTCTGCCGCCACCACCAATCATGGAACTATACCTATTTCGCCAAATCTTCCCGTCGGCATCCCGACATCACAAGTTTGGTCTATTGCTTTTGATATTGCTGGGTGTAGCGAAAATGCAATGCCCGTAGCTTATTTTGATCAGTATAACTACATGTTCGCAAATTTCTCCTCGATTGCTCGCGACGCTTCGAGGGGGTCCGGCGAATCCCTTACGGGCTTAGCCGCTAGCTTTGGTTGTCCACAGTCCGCATATGGCGAATTCAATAAGCTCATGAAAAATGAATTTGACGGAGTTTTTTCTCAGCCAGGTGTTAAAGCTGTTTTTGAGGAAACGCGGGCGCGTATGATGCGCAACGCCGTGCTGATGCGTCACTGCACAACACTAGATGACAAGGCTACTCTCGAAGTGGCTACCAGCCATTAATCGGACAAAATTTTTAGAACTAGGAGAATAAACTCATGAAAAACAATTTTTTTACAATATTTACGCTTGCTTCGCTCGTTTTAGGAGCTATTGCTCATGGTGCTGAATCGGAGCCAAAGAAAAAATCTGGCGGTGGCTCTAGAGCCTACAGTACGCCATTTGGTCTAGCTGGATGTGGACTAGGCTCGATCATTATCGATAGCAAAGACAAAAAATCCCAGATAGCTGCTTCTTTGATCAACACGTACATAGGGTTTGTCTCAAGCGCTATCACATCTGGAACTTCAAATTGTAATTATAACAATAACACTGCTATGACAGAGCAAAAGGTATACGTAACTGCTAATCTTCGAACGCTTGAAAAGGAGGCTGCTTCGGGGAATGGTCCGCACTTGAGTGCATTGGCAGAACTATTTGGCTGCGAAAGTAGCGAGACCAAAGCAGCGTTTGGCGTGTTTAATAAGGATGATTTCAGTAACCTCTACAATTCTGATGATCCAGAAAAAGTATGGGAGAACCTGAAAAATCGCGGAAAGTCATCGAATGTGGCCTCAAAGTGTTCAGGTCTTAGCTGATCAGCGGGAACTTTTTTGAATCTAGTGCTATTAATGTTTAGTATGAGGACTGCAGCCATAATGGCTGCAGTCCTTTGCGTTTTTCTTTCAGCAACGAATGCACATGCTGAAGTTCCCGCACCTGTGCTCAAAGTTATAGAATCATATCAATATCAAAATCACGACGAGTGGAGTCGGATCCTGTTTTATCATCCGTCTGTTCTTGGAAAGCCTTCGAGCTTGATTGATGCGCCAGACTTTTTTCTTGCTGCAGACGGTGCCAATAATCCAAAAGCAGAATTATTGGCGTTCACAAGACACGCATTTAGCGATCAACCTGAAAGACGCAAAGTTCAATGTCGTTTCCCTCGCCGAACGAAATACCTGCTTAAGGCCCTAGGTGGCAAACTCCAGATTCCTCCGGCAGATTGTCCTGAGTTTAGATCCATGAAGGCAACCGGGATTTATGTTGTGTTTTCAAGTTATTTTCTGGAAAGTCCGGCCTCTTATTTTGGTCATATTTTTCTTCGCGTTGAAAAAAGAGGAAGTGACGAAAAGCACAACGCCTTACTTGATCCCATTATTTCTTTTGGAGCCAAACACGGTGATGTAAATGTTTTGAATTATGTTGCTGGTGGGCTTCTTGGCTGGTTTCCGGGTGTATATGAGGTTGCACCCATGCATATGAAAATCCAGCAGTATAACAATTACGAAAGTCGCGATCTCTGGGAATACCGTCTAAATTTAACTGAAGAGCAGCTTGGTGACCTGGAGCTGTCGTTGTTTGAGGTTATGCCGGCATACTCGGATTATTATTACCTATCGCGAAATTGCAGCCTATTGATAGCCAAGCTTATTGAAGCAGTTGAGCCTCGCGTGCAATTTTCTGCTGGGAGTCGTGTTTGGACTTCGCCCATTGAGGCGATGAAACAGTTAGTTCAAACACTTGGTGAGCCAAAGCCATCCTCGGTGCGAGCATCTTCTAGACGCCGTTTTCTGGCAAAATCAGCTGGGTTGACTGAAAGTGAGTTTGGGCTTGTTAAATCAATGATCGATACAGATTCAATCGTTGATATTTCCACGCTTTCTTTGAACCGGCAAGCGGAGGTGCTTGAGACTCTGGTTGAGTTCATTGAATTTGATCAAAATCTTGCCGGTCCTGCTAAAGCAGAAAAATATTCGTTACTTCGCCAACGGGCATTGTTTGCGCGCGCAAAAAACCCTTCAACGACCCAGATTAACATAGAGATTCCAGAGAGGGAAAATCCGGTTTTGATCATTCCAGAGAAATCGATCAGAATTGGTGTGCTTTATGCAGGTAAAAAGTCATATGGACTAATTGGCGTTAGACCTTCCCTAAAAGCCCTTAACTCAACGTCTACGGGCTTTATGCTTGGCATGGGGATTCACGTGTTTGATGTAGACGTCTATATGGATAAAGAGGAGCTCGGCCTCCATGAATTCGACTTGCTGCTTCTCGAGAATTATCAGGCGGCAATTCCGCTTAAATCAGGAATTGGTGGAGGCGTTCGCTTCTCATTTGGTCGATTACATCATCAGCCAGCAAAGCCATACAGCTTAGATATTGAGTTTAGCCGTAATTATGGATGGGGAAATTCCCATGCGTTGGGATTTTTTGAATACGGTATTTATTCCCATTTCCTTTCGGGTAAAGATCGCAACCATCTTGGATTTTTTCCGGGCTTGGGCGTTGTGGCTGAATGGGAGAAAGTGGTGAAGGCTTCTGCTAAAGTTCGAGTAGAACTGAATGCTATGAATAAATTTAAACGAGAGCCCATTATTGAGCTTGGGATGTCTTCGCCATTCGGTGATTTGAATGATCTTGAGGCATCGGCCAAAGTGCTTCACGACTCCTATTCGGTGTCCGTGAAGTATAATCGTTTCCTACGTTAAAATTTCATGGCGTTGATGACTCGCCATCAATGCCATATTAATTGGTAGTAATCGGGGACCATTCCATTGTCCCCGATTAAATTCAAGCTTTAGCCTCAAAGAAAGAAAGGCGAGGCGAGTTGGTTTGCTCAATCATATGTTTGGCGAGCTCTCGAGCTTCGATGGCAGCATACATTCGAAAACTGCCGATCAAAAGTGGGTCGAGAGCTTTTGCAAATAGCTCTCCGATTTTTTCGCCAAGGCGAAACTCCGTTCGGTCTCCTAAAAGTAAAGATGGCTGATAAATGTCTAGCTGAGGAAACGCCATTGCTTTGAGGTCTCTCTCAACTTCCGCCTTCACTCGAGAGTAAAAGAAAGGTGATGATAAACTCGTGCCGATAGCAGTAATGACAGCCATCCTGGGTACGCTTCCCTTTTTTGCGCAGCGAGCCAGTTGCATGACCAGTTCATAGTCGACGTGACGGAATGCTTCCCGACTTCCCGCCTTTTTGATGGTCGTGCCGAGGCAGCAATAAACCTCGTCGGCTTTAAGTATTTCATCGCTACCCGGGAACGGTTGGGCCACCACTTTTGGTAGTGCTGTTAAGTTGGTATCACGGCGGACGAGTATGATGATCTTGCTATAACGTGGACTTGCAGAGAGCTGACGTACAATTTCTTGCCCAACAAGGCCTGTTGCACCGGCAACAATTGCTGTTAAACTTGTCTTCCCAGCTTCGGTCATGCGACGCTCCTTGTGGACCAATGATCATCGAGATCAGCAACCCAATGCGCAGCAGGCCTTGGGGGCTAAGTTACCAATTTATTTCAATTCTATTGCCTAGTTCCAGAAAAGTCGGATACAATAGTGTCATAAATTCAGTGTCTAAAGTAGCGGCTTTTGTTCCTGTAACTTGAACGATGTCTTTTTGGACTCAAATGGAGAGGGGCTCATGAAACGAGTAATTCTAGGGTTGATGGTGACTGGGTTTGCAGTAAGTGCACAGGTCGCGAGTGCTGCAGGCTACGGCATGGCAGGCTGCGGTTTGGGTTCTATCGTATTCGGAAAACAAAAGGGAATTATTCAGGTTGTTGCTGCAACATTGAACGGTACCAGCGGTAATCAGACGTTTGGCATCACAACCGGCACGTCCAATTGTGCGGGTTCTTCGGCTGAAGCAGCCGCTTTACAGGGTCAACAGGATTTTATTGCAAACAACCTAGCACCATTATCTAAGGATATGGCGCGTGGCCAAGGCGAAACCCTATCTGCATTTACAGAAACCTTGGGTTGTTCTGCAGATGTTACTGGAGCCGCGCACGCTCAACTTCAAAAATCACACGCGAAGATTTTCGCAGCTCCCGGTGCTTATGCCGTACTTGAGTCGGTTAAGACGGAGCTTCGCTCTGTGCCGGCAACAGCAACTGGCTGCACGTTTGTTGCAATCTGATCTTTGACAATCAAAGCCTATTAAGAAGGAAATTATAAGATGAAAGTAATCAAATATTTGTCCCTAGGTGTTTTGAGCTTGGCGCTTTCTGGAGTTTTTGCTGAGTCAGTTATGGCGCAAGAAGCAAAAAAGAAAACAAAGAAGAAGAAAAAAGATGCTTCTGGTGAAACATCCGATACGTCGGGCGGCGGCTATGTGCCAGCGTACGGCCCAGCTGGTTGCGGCCTTGGATCTATTGTTATTGGCTCTAAGCCAGGATTTATGCAGGCTTTTGCTGCAACGACCAATGGTTGCTCCTACAGTCAGACTTTTGGAATCACAACTGGTACATCCAACTGTAAGGATGGACCTGGTGGTGAAGCGTCGGCTCAAGAGCGCAAAGTATTCGTCGAGATGAACTATGCTCAGCTGTCAAAAGAAGCGTCCCAAGGCGAGGGCGAAGTCCTCGAAGCGTTTGCAGATATTCTTGGTTGCGCAGAAAATGACAGTGACTTGGCAGCATTCCAGGCGCTGAGCCAACAAAAGTATGCTAGCCTTTTCACCGAGCAAAACTCTGATGCTGTCGTATCGGGTTATATGGAAGTCATCAAAGGTGACGAGAATCTAAGCAAGAACTGCGTACGTCTCTACAATTAATGCTTTGATGTTTCGGTAGTTAAGTATCTGATGCTCCGTTTCGCTAAATCTCCACTCAAATTAACCATGCAAGCCTTCTTGGTTTGCATGCTGAGTGGGGGGGGCGGAACGGGGCTTTTTGCTGCAGCCAATGCTCCTATAGCGATTGAGCAGCTGCAAGCTGCTGAGACATGGAAGAAGCGCGCTGATGAGATTGAGCTGCACGGAAGTCCAGCATGGCGCGCACAACTTTTATATGTAACTCGCTTGGCTGGCCGAAACTCGAGTGTGGTGGACTCGTCTGAGTTTTTTTTCGCTAAAGATGGAAAAACCAATCCTCACTCTGAGCTACATGCGTCCATCGACGCGCTTTTTCTTCCGGTTATAAATGATAAGCCGGATGATCATGCGCTGTGTCGATTTCCGCGACGGTCTGCATGGATTGTAGAAAATCTTCAGATCCCTAATGAACTCCTTCCAAAAGTCACCTGTAAGGAGCTGGACCGTTTTCTTCAGCAGCAATCGGCGCAGGGTATCTCACTTGTGTTCGCATCCTACTTTATAAATAATCCCGCATCGATGTTTGGGCATACATTTCTGAGGATACACCGCGGCAAGGGGCCAGGGGATGGTGAGCCCAATGCATTGTTGGACTCCGCAGTTAATTTTGCAGCTAATCCTACAACAGACAATGCACTGCTTTACCCGCTTATGGGGTTAACCGGACAGTTTGCTGGTACGTTCAGTTTGATGCCTTATTATTTAAAAGTGCAGGAATACAACAACGCCGAAAGCCGTGACTTGTGGGAGTATCCGCTAAATATCTCAGTGCAGCAGGTCAAAAATTTGATGCTGACTCTTTGGGAAGTCGGGCCAGTTAAGATTGATTATTGGTATATCGATGAAAACTGCTCCTATATCCTGCTGCTCGTTCTCGAAACCGTAAATCCTGGCATGAATTTGGCCAAATCATTTAATGTCATGGCAACGCCTGCCGACACGCTGCGGGCGGTTGTAGCCCAACCTGGGCTTACGAAGTCGCCAAAATATCGTCCATCGGCCTTGTCGACATATATACAGCGGGAGTCTTATCTCGATGATGATGGAGTTGCTCGACTAAAGAAATTGATTCAGCAAAATTCTGTCATCATTGATGATGTATTGACTGGCGTAAATAATGACGAGAAGGCCGCCGTTATTGATGCTGCCATTGATTATATTGATTTTGATGAAGATGTTGTTGGTAATAAACTTCCGGAGAAACAAAAGCAGAGACGACTCGATCTTCTAAAGGCGCGCTCACTTATTTTGGTTCCACCAAAGCCGATAGATAAGATTCCATATGATGAACGCCCTGATCGTGGTCATTGGTCTATGCGCGTCGGTGTTTCCGCAGAGGTTTATCAAGTAAAATCAGAGCAAGTCCGAGCAGTTGATTTTGACTGGAGGCCAACGCTCCATGATTTGGCGACGCCCTCTCATGGTTATTCGCGGGAGCTTGAACTAAAAATGCTCGAGTTTAAATTCCGTCAAAATATGACAGATGGCAAATCGACTCTGCGTCTTCATTCGGCGACTCCGTTTGAAGTATTATCGATTCCTCCGTTGGGACGTGTTAAGAAACCTTTATCGTGGACGTTTAGTCTTTCGTCAGTTCCCGTTAGTGTTGATGATGCTGAAGGAAGCTGTCATCAGCATTCCATGGGCGGAGGGGTTGGAGCCTCGACACGAGTTAATTCGGCTAGATTTTTCGCGTTAGGGCTGGTTCGTCTGGCGGTGAGCTGCAAGGGTGCTAATACGACCCAGGGAGCTCCGGGTGCCATGCTGGGAGCATTGGCTGATGCATCATCAACCACTAAGGTGTCCCTAAAGGGAGTCTGGTATAAACCTTTTTACTTTTACAGGTCGGATCAGGTAGGGGAATGGGAACGTCAGTTCGAGTTGAAATGGACAACCCTCCTTTACGATGCTCATGAAATCTCTCTTTTTGGGCATATTGATCGTTCGCTCAGAGGTGGCGGCCTAAGCTATGGTTACTATTTTTAGAGTAGATAGATCCTTTGTTTGGCGCTCAATAGATATTGAAAAAGCCGCCAGCTGATGCTGGCGGCTTAACTGGAGAGATTGCTGAAGGCGGGTATTTGTCATACGGCTGTCCGCGGCACCAGGACGGCTGCCGCAGGCTCCGCGGTTGGCATTTCGTTAGACTTCAGGACAAAAACTTGTCCCTTATGTTTCAAGACCATTTCTCCAATATCATCCAGGACGTCATCGGCCATCGGATTCGCACCCAGGGTGTCCAGTTGCACACGACCACTCGTGCGAAACACGCGACCCCAAATGTTTGTCCCTGCGCGGATTAGTAAAGACTTTATCTGACCCTGGGCAGCTGCTTCCGCGATTCGCGATAGATTGTCGATGGCTCGACCCTTCCCACGCGTGTATCGAAACTCAACCGCTCCAAATAAAGCTTGTCGTCGATGAATATCTTCTAGGAGTTCCAGGGCTCGCTTCTGAATCTCTTCTGCAGAGGGAACGGTGCCGTCCGAAGTCGTCACAGAACCAATCAAAGCACTGCGGTGACGGTTAACGCTTTTGTAGAGGCTGATAAGTCTATCCTCACCAACTAATATGACTGGTATCTCATCGCGAACCATAGAGCGTCGGATATCTTTGTCTGCTTCGCGGTAAAATCTGAGAGTTGTTCTGTCCAGTTGCATCTGCGCCATACGGCGCGCTGCGTTGGTGTATCTCCTCTCTCCACCCGCCGATAACGGCTCTTTGAACCGATCATCTTTTAGTAGGTTGGGACTACGCTTTCCTTGTAAAAATTGGCGCACCAAGCTTACTTCGTCGTTGTTTCCACGAAACATTTGCACCCGGTCTCTCTCCAGCCGGATAGCGATGTAACCCAAACTAGTCTGAAGCTTGCTAAATAACGGCCGTAAATGAAAACTATCGCTTACTACAACGAGAGGCGTTGTCGATACTTCTATTGGATGGAATCGCTCGTCTAATAGAGATTTAAACACAACTATCCCACTCCATTGTCCTTCATGGTCAACGTTTTTTAACACTTCAGATGCGGAGATTTCGCGAAAGTGCAACGAAACCATTGGAAATGCTGCACGCGCCCTTTCAGTCGCCTGATTCAGTAGGTCTTGTAAAGTGTTGTGATCCTTTTCCCGATCTCCGGTGAGCGGTGCATAAACGCTAACACAAGGCTCAGAGCGTCCAATCAGTGATCGAAGTTCATCTACCGAAATATAACGCATGTTTTGGTCCTCCTAATTAGAACATTCAGCAGGCTTAATCCATTGCCTACAGATGACGTTACGGAAGATGGCTATATTTCTAAAATAGATAATTTCTAAATCATCGATCGATTAAACCGATAAATCTGCTTTTAAATAAGCGAGCAATGAGAAAGGTTATTCAACTGTTACGGCTGTCGTCGACCTCGATGTTTTTCAAAAATTGAAGTCCATCGTTACGACTATGCCATTGACCATTAAGGAAGGCTCTGCGGGCGATAGCAAGGGCCTCGCCAATTTTTTTACCGTCCAAATCAGGCCTAAATTCAGTGATGTCATGTCCGTTCAGCGGTAGTTGCATGCGACGCTGTTCTTGAAAGGTTTGGTCAGTGGAAATGATCCAACCAAATTGCTCACCCTTTTTTCCGGTTACCTCGTGGCGAGAAAGAAATTGCCAAATCGGCCCATAAAAATTGATCAAATTATGATGATGTTCATTTGCCTCTAGTCGTTCGGCAAATAGCAAGGCTGACGCCCGTTCACGCGGAAGTGATAGGCAGTGTTGCCAGCCGTGGTAGATGTTTCCCCATATCTGAGCCTGTTTTTCACTCATGCGTAGTCGTCGCGCCAGTTTTACAATGTCGTCTGATTTAGGGGCTGTGTCTTCAAGAATTCCAGTAACAATGCTGCTCACAATCCAAGGCCGAATATTTTCTGGAGTGTTGTTGGCATCCCTAAGGATGAGTTGCACCTTATGCGAGAGCGTTATTGCCTCTGGCAGTATGAGCTTTGTCACGGCAAGCTCTTCCATTTTTTTGAGAGGATCTGCTGAATATTGTGCGGAAAATATTCCCCAAAGCTCCGATGTAATGCGTTCCTGGGATATATGTCTTAATCCATGGCACTCAGTACCTATGGCCTCCAAGGCGAGGTTGTCTGGCGTGAAGTTAAGTCGGGACCAGAAACGAAAAAACCGAAGAATTCGAAGATAGTCTTCGCAAATCCGTTTCACTGGGTCACCGACAAACCGCAGGTAATGATTTCGAAGGTCATGCTGGCCGCCGTGGAAATCATGAATTTTGCCATGAATGTCCTCGAACATTGCGTTTATCGTGAAGTCCCTGCGTTGGGCATCATCTTCAAAGGTAGCGTTGTCGAAAGCTACAATGGCGTGACGACCATCAGTTTTAACATCTTTTCTTAAGGTCGTGATCTCAACAGGGCCAGAAGGCGATACAACAGTTATTGTTCCATGCTCAATGCCCGTAGGAATTACCCGAAATCCGGCGCTTTCAAATACAGCTTTAGCCTGATCGGGAGTTGCCGCCGAGGCGATGTCGTAGTCATTTGGTATCCTACCAAGCAGCCGGTCCCGAACGCACCCTCCAGCAAACATCGCCTGAAAACCTTGACCCAAAAGGGTTTGTAAAACCATTTTGGCATCTTCAAATGCTGTTTTTTGCGGGGTTTTCAATTCAGGCTCCGGTGTTGACGGACTGGTAACGACGAGCTCCCAGCTCATAGAATTTTACCGTAAGCCATGAAAAAAGCACAGCTGTTCCAAGATAGGTCGCTCCTGAAGCTATGGATGTTTTACCGAAGAACACATCAGCCGGTACAGCTGCAATGGTGGCTATCGGTAAAACAAACGTAAAGACCCACTGCATGGTTCGTGGGAATACTCCTGTTGGGTATTTTGCGAGCGATTGCAGTGACCAATAAGCATCTTCGCCTTCGGCTAACTTCTCCGCAAAAAAGGCGGGTGTGACTACCAAAAGTGCGACACCATAGCGAACCGCCATCCCTGCAGAAAAAAACAGAACCAGGCCACCGACCTGCTGTAGTGAGACCGTTAGGCCGTTGGCTAATAACTTCAAGAAAAATACGATAAGCAGACATCCATTGATGATGATATTGGGGATATTGCTGATGACAAACTCACTAGCAGCATGCAAAGCCAAGAGTGGATGCAGAGGTTTGAGCAAAACATAGTCCATACGCCCTGACCAAACAAACCAGCCCGTGCTGAACAGTCCACCCATACAAAAAGTAACGAAGAGCTGGTGCCCCACGCTGTACAGACTTGATATGAACATGACTTCATCGAGCGTCCATCCTGCTAGCTGTCCTCCCGCAAGGTTCACTCCGAGGAACATTCCTCCCATGTTAGCCATAAGGAAAAATGATTCGAACAAGAAAAAGAAGACGACGTTACTTCGGTAAGCAAGCATGCTTGATGCACTTAGAGAAAAAAGTTGCTTAAGTAGCTTGAGATAAAATTTCATCATATCCCAATTGCCTCGAAGCGCTTGATCCCGCGACGCCAAAGAATTGCCACGACGGCGGATGTCGCTAGCAAGACGATTAAACCGCGGCTTGCGTGTTCGTTAAATTCTGCACTTGAGATCCGGCCCATTAATGTCAAAACGGGGAAACCAACCATGTAGTACATGGGTGTCCATTGTGCGGCGGCCAGTAACTTTGCTGGTAGAAGGTCGATCGGAAAAATGACGCCACTTGCAGAATAATACAATGCAATAAATAGGGTGTCGGGCCCCCAAACTTGCGACATATCAAAGGCAAGTAAACCGATCACTATCCGAATAAGGCAGCTCGCCATGATTCCGATGACAATGGCTATTGGGTATTGCCACCAAGGTATGATTGACCATCCTTTTGCGAGCTCCTGGCTTAGCCCGGGAACAAGTTTAACGGCGATGACTAGAAGCGGCAGCAGCAGGACTCCGTAAGTTATGGTGAAGGCTATACTCCGTAACAAGGCCTGCAGAAGATAAGGAAAAGGTCGAATGATCGCATAAGACAGTTTGCCGAGCCTAATGTCGCTTCCAATGTCACGAGATGATGTGTGATGTTGAATGCCGTGATGAAAGGATGCCAACGCGAAGTAAAGAACTAAAGCCAACGGTGTGTAAAATGTTTGATTGGGGTTACTCGCGGCTGCTTTGTACCAAAATGCTATAAATCCAGCGTAAGCAAAGGCCTCTGTCACTACAAATAGGGCTAGAGAGCTTCGATAAAGTAAGGCTGCTTGGATACATTGGGTGAAGTAAAGCCAGCTTGCGTTGACGACGGTCGTCCAAGCAACTGAAGACCTTGAAAGCTCCCATGGGTCTCGGTGAGAGTGTGATCTCATCAATCGCGCTCCTCTGAGACGGACGTAACCCCGGGCCGCCGGCTGTAAATCTCGGCAAAAACATCCTCTAGGCTGCGCTCATTGATCGTCATATCTCTAATCGCGTGAGGACCCACAAGTTGAAATATCTCCTTAACGGTCTCACCAACCTTTTGGCTGTTGACGGCAAACGAGATTCCCTCATTTGAGGGGACATCTTGAGTGATCTTGACTTGTCCCTCAGACGAAGCAATCCATTGCATGATTTTGCTGTGACTCGATTCGTCAACGGTTTCAATATTGAATAATCTCTCGCCTTGAACTCGCACATCCAATCCGGCTAACGAACCGTCGTACACGACTTCTCCCTCATTAATCAAGATGACGCGTTTGCAGAGTTCCTCGATGTCTTTGATGTAATGCGAGGTTAAAATGATGGTGATTCCAAACTGTCGATTAGTTTCAGCCAGAAAATTGCGGATCTGTTTTGCAGCATTGAAGTCTAGTCCAATCGTCGGCTCGTCGAGAAAGAGAAGTTCAGGCTCGTGCAGGATTGCCAAAATAAGTTCCATCTTCATCCGCTCGCCTAAAGATAGCTTTCGGACCGGGATATTTAACTTACTTTCAATCTCAAACAGATGGAGTGACTGCTTAAGTCTTCTTTCAAAATGTTCATCTGGAATGCCGTAAATCGCTTGCGCCAACTTAAAAGAGTCAATGGCTGGAAGATCTGGGTGTAGCTGATTGCGTTGACCCATGACCATGCCGATTCGGCGGAGATAGGCGGGGGGGCGTGTTGACGTGTCGAACTGTCCAAAAGCCGTAACAGATCCAGAGGACGGTGGAATCAGCCCGGTCATCATCTTAAGCAGGGTCGTTTTTCCTGCGCCATTGGGTCCTAGCAATCCTATAAATTCGCCCTTAGCAATACTAAACGACATGGTCTTTACGGCTGGAATACGGATTGTTTTACGAACAAAAAAGCTTTTGATAGCGCCGGAGAACCCTGCGTCTTTCTTGAAGGTCGAATAGGTTTTTTCCAAATTCTGAATATTGATGGCGAGCTCATTCATATCAAAAAGGCTCCTCGAGGGTATCCGCCTCAACCATTTGTAATGTCCCGATTTCGCAAAAGATGATAGCCTGTTAAGGCATGAAAAGCGAGATGTTGATGAGTAAAGTATTCATAAATGACTTCATAACTTTGCTGGTTGCAATTGACCCAATTGGGACGGTTCCGTTATTGGCGGCGATGACGCGAAGCATGAAGCCGGAGGCTAGATCGGATCTTGTTCGACGCGGCGTGCTCATTGCAACGCTGGTGCTTTTGGGGTTTGCGATTTTCGGTAACTTCCTGCTTCGTAGCATGGGCATTTCATTTTCTTCCTTCAGGATCGCCGGTGGCATTATCTTGTTTATCGTGGGTCTGCAGATGGTGTTTCAAAATCATGGGGACGATCTTAGGCATGCCCACGAAGAAACCGGAGGCCGAGACCTGGCAGTGTTTCCTGTAGCTTTGCCTTATATTGCCGGTCCGGGTGCCATGTTGGCGACCATGGTTCAGACCCAGGGGCTCTTAGAGTCTCCCATGATGTTTGCAAGTAAAATTGGCGCGTTGTTATTAGTTATGATCCTAACTATGTTGACGCTAATCAGCTCAGTCAGGTTGATTAAGATCCTCGGGAATACGGGAAGTGAAGTCATCGGTCGTGTCATGGGAATTTTATTGGCGGCTCTCGCAGCAGAGTCTGTGGTGCGTGGTGTGATGGAGGCTCTTGGAAGAGCCCCACTTTAATTACTTTTATTTTTTTTAGTTTGAAAGGACTGACAATGGCGGGTGCAAATATTTATGGGTTTAAAGTTAGAGACATCAGTAATCACGATATTTCGATGGAGAGCTTTCGTGGTAAAACATTGCTGATCGTTAATGTTGCAAGCAAATGTGGGTTTACGCCTCAGTACAAAGGCCTGGAAGAGCTTTACAAGAAAAATGCTAGCAGGGGACTCGAGGTGCTTGCGTTTCCCTGTAATCAGTTTGGCGGACAGGAGCCAGGATCTGAAGATGAGATCAAATCATTTTGTGAAATGAACTACGGTGTCACCTTTCCTGTATTTGCAAAGATTGATGTTAACGGAGCAAATGCAGCGCCCCTATACAGCTTTTTAAAGTCATCGGCTCCAGGCCTTCTCGGCAGTGAGGCTGTAAAGTGGAATTTTACAAAGTTTCTAGTGGATAAAAATGGGCAGGTCGTCAAACGCTACGCACCTACTGATTCTCCAGAAGCCATTGGCAAAGATTTGGAAAGCTATCTATAAGGGGTTAGCCATCATGAAGATGAATTTGATGTTGTTATTGTCGGCATTGATTCTAATGTCCAACGCCAAGCCGACAGTGGCCTCAAAGGATGAATCCAAACGCATTTCCAAACCAGCTCCCAGTAGAATGAAACTCGTATGGATGTCATTAGATGGATTTCAGCCAGAGGCGCTGAGTGTCTGGACATCCAAAATCAAAAATCCTCATCCACGGGGTCTGATCTGGCTTTTGAAGTCGGCTAGAGGCCGCCAAAATTTCAAGGTTATCAACCCAACTATCACAGCCCCATCTCACATCTCAACCATCACCTGTGCAGGGGCAGGGGCTCATGGAATATTAGATAACAACACATGGACGGGGCAGGGGACCACCAGTGGATTTAATAAGCCCTATGCACCGGAGAATTGGGTCGCGCGCTTACGTGCAAGTGGCTTCCGCGTGGGAACATCGCTTTATCCGTCAATTGATGGTGTTGGTGAGGCTCGTTCATCCGATGCCGGTATCTTTTACGACAATCCCGGATCAACCCCGCAGATTCTTTCGGTGGTCAAAGGCGTGACGGTCGGTGCAACGATCCCTGATCGTGAACAAGCCGAGAAAAAGTACCCGATTGAACTGACGGCAAATGCGGAGGGAGTCGTCAGCGTCAAAACACCATGGGGTGCAGTTTCGGCTCTAGAGCTCGCAAAACCGGTCGACGTTTTTTTTACCACAAAAATCGGAAATGTGGACCGCCGCGCCAGTGTCAGCTTTATGCTTTTATCCCAGGAGCTGGATATTTCTGTCGAAGTCTCCCCGATACAGATTATGCCTAGTATGGCCGGTGACTTTCGCGATGAGCTAGATCGTGCCAATCTCACCTTCTCGGCACTCAGAGATTACCGATTTCAATCAAAAACCAAGCCGTACCTGGCGTCAATGAAGCATCGCAGGCGAGATGTCGTTCGCGCCAATCGCTTGATGCTTGCCAAGGGTGATCTGGATGCATTGTTTTTATATTTTGAAGATTTGGATGCGTTGCTGCATGCATATTACAAGGATCAGGCTGTCGAGTCTGAAGTCGTTCAGTACATTGCCGAGTTTGATCGGGATTTAGGCTCAATTCTAAGTATGATCCCGCGGTCTGCCGATCTTGTGGTGCTTGGTGACCACGGAATGTCTGCAATAGCGTATGTGTTGAATGCAAGAAAAATTTTGACTGAAGAGATCGCTGCACAGGGAACAGTGATGACGGGTGGGGGAGCATTGTACCTATATCCGCCTCAAGGAGACGTGGCTCAGGATCCCCCCGCAACTTTAAACCTTGAACGAGTCGCAGAAACTCTTCGAGGCATGCAGCTTGACCTGACGGGGAGACCCCTTTTTGGCAAAGTCATCGTGCGCGGGTCTCCGGAAGCAGAGGCTGAAGGCTTGATTGGTAAACAGGTTCCGTGGATCATGGCGTTTGCAGGTGAAGGGGTGGCGTTTAAAAACTCCGTAGAAGATAAGTTTTTATTGGCTCGTGCTAAATGGTCTCCCATTCCGCAGCCCTTACAGGCCAAATACCCAGAGCCGCTGAATAACGGTGTACTCGCAACACCTGTTCCGTCCGGTCAACACGGTCACTGGAACGAGTTGTCTCAAATGCGAACGAAACTCGTATTGGAGGGACCAAAAGTTTCAAAAATCCCAGCCCATGCTGTTGAGAAGACCTTACAGCTTTTGCCCGCGGTGGCTGACGCTGTAGGCTGGCCAAGACCCGCATCCTGCGCCAAATAGAAAGAGGCGACTCACCCCTCTTGGATGAGTCGCCAAGGACAAGGTTTTAAGGTATGTCGATGCGAACTGCGCCAGCAGAAATTGGCTGGGACGCAAACCCGAGTTTCGTGAGATCTTCGCCGCTGCAATTCATGGCGGTAGAATTACCGAATTCAAAGCCGTCTTCTATGTTAACGCAGACTTGAGTTGTGCCAGAAATAACTGCTTCACCGTCATCTTTGTCAACGTATAGCAATAGAGCATCACCATTGACCGCAAGGTCGTTAGAGCATTTGTTCGGTTCGAGATTGAGCCAGCCGATGGATACCACTTGACCAGGAAAGTCGAGGTTGTCCCATGCCGTGGCAACGTACAATTTTTCGTCCCGCGTGTTACAGATTTTAACAGTCGAGCGAACTGGTTGAGCGTCTTCTGCACGCAAACGATACTCAAAATCTGTAGATGACGACGTCATGTCAATCTTACGGAATCGCTGCCATCTCTGATTGTCACCGTCACATGTCATGCTTTGGGCGTCCGTGAAATGAAATCCATCGTAATCGTCGGTACAAAGAGGGACTTCACCTTTCCATCGCATGTGGCCTGATGAGGACTGAGCAAACACCAGAAGTTCGTTAGCCGAAGGTCGTCGAAGCGTCTCGTAGCACTTTGACGGTTCAATTTTAAACCAACCGTCGACTAGTGTGCTCGTGGCTGCTGATGCTTTTTGTGAAAATGACAAGTAGGCATCCTCGGATGAATCGTTACAGATTTTCACGAGTGATCCACTTTTGACCGCATCGCTTGGCATGAACTTGTATTTGGGAGTTTCTCCTGGTGTAAGAGATGTCAGGGCCGCAACGGATAGTTCTTTGAATCCCCTAGTCTCAAAGCCTTCTTCTTCTGCACAGTTTCGTGCGCCAGCGTCCTCAAAATCGAATTTGTCGTAGACGTTCACGCAGAGTTTTTGGTCACCCACCCATTGTAGCGCACCGGTCTCAGAAACGGCATGGAGCAAAATCTTATCTGATCCGAGAGGGAAACTAATTTCAGAGCACTCTTTAGCTGGGATTGACCACCATCCGCGCGACATAAACGGTGATCCGGCTTCTGGCTCATAAGCTACAGAAACATAGAGACTTTGTTCATTCTCATTACATAAATTCACTTTGGTGTCGCTTGCTGCATGGGCTACATTTGACAATAGTAACGCTGTCCAAAAACCACCGACCATGGTGGACACTGGGATTATTTTTGATTGCATACGAGATTCCTTTCGTTTTTCTTTTTCTTTGAAAGTTAGTTGTGCGCCTGGCCTTGGCATTGGGATTGGTCTGGCCTTAGGCTTTGGTAGCAGCTCAGCATATAAACACCGACCTTAGTTTCTTCCGGGGTATCGGAGTCGTACTGTGCGCCGGCACTCTGCAGTTGCTGATACAATTGGCTGGCGAGGTCACTTTGCGTTTGAATACGGATATCCTGGGTATATTCATGCACCATACAGTCTGTTTGGACATTTTGGGTGACTTGGCGGGTACAATTAATTTCTCGTGTGAGGAGAACTCGGCCGCCTTGCTCATCCTGCGATGACTGAACTCCAAGCTGTTGAAGGGTTTGAGCTAACTGTTGCGCTTGTGCGCCGGTAACGGTGATGTCGGCTGCAAAAATTGTTTGGGATAGCAATGCTGAACCCGCTAAGGCCAACGGCGCCAAGTTTTTAATTTTTATCAATTTATTTTTTAAAGTTTTCATAGTGATGAGATCTCCTTACTGATGAATGATTTATTTGAAATGCCTGAGGCAACACGCCGTCTTGAGCAAGTCATATGCCATGCATGTTGGGAGACCAATAATTGAACAATCGTTCGTTAACGCCTTGTTTTTTTGGATGAGGTTTTCACAAGAACAGTGACCAAGCTTAGCTGGCAAGAAGCCCGATGTGCATCGTGGTCCCCGTAATCCCGCAGATCGTGTGATTTGGTGCCATTAGCCCTGTTATGTGGCGTTTATGAGCTGTGATTTATTTTTGTCTAGGTGATTTAAATGAATCCCAACTGAGTTTTGAGAGAGATAAAATACAGCCTATCTCAAGAAATAAAACCGGCAGTCCACCAAGATTTGAAAGCATGCGAATGCCGTCAAGATCGCTTTGTGACACCATGATCCAGCTGACGATGCCGATCAAAAGACCCCAGACTATCTTGAGTGCGTTGGAGGGTTCTTGATTCGTCTGAGTCATATTTTTTTGACTGATGGCAGCCATGGCCGTCGTGTTTGCATCAGCCCCTGAGACGAATGAGAGAAACGAAATCACAACAAAAGTAGGAATTAAAAGACCGGCGAGAGGGAGCTGGCGAAACATTGTGTACGATGCCGCCTCGGCTCCCGATGCCTTTATGATGCCCGCAAATCCAGTGTGCTGAGTGAGTTCAAGATGGAGAGTCGCGCCGCTAAAAACACCCATCCATATTGCACTGAACAGAGCCGGCAGAAGAAGATTCATCAATAAAAAATCCCGAATCGTTCGGCCATAGGCGATCTGACCTAGAAAGATCGCAGTGATTGGAGCCCAAGCCATCCAAACGGCCCAATAAAAAACAGTCCAATCATAACTCCAGGAACTGAGCGTAAATGGATTGCCTCCGGCAAGAGCCCTCATAGGAAGTTCGGCCAGGAAGCGAGGAAAAGACTCCGTAAACATGTTGACAATGACAACTGTCGGTCCAGCGATAAAGACGAATGCCACAATGCCAATTAATGTCCATGAACTATAGGCGGCAAGCTTACTGATACCTGAATTAAGGCCTTTTACGGATGACCAGATAAATGCACCAACGATCGTCAAAGCGATCAATGCCAAGGTCACGCTTGTTTTTTGGACCCCGATTAATTGTTCCAAGCCTCCCGAAAGGGTAAGTAGCCCCGTCCCCAGGGATGCAGCCATGCCGGTTGCCAATGCAAAGAGGCAAAGAGGATTAAGAATAAAACCGAGGAGCCTAATTTTGGTATCACCTAATAGGGGTGAAAATAACGAGCCAAGGCAGTGAGACTTATTTAAGTTATAAAACGCGTAAGCGAACAAAACCGCAGGGACGGCATACATCGCGTATGGAATAAGCGTCCAATGCAGAAACATCGTAACCATTGCGCGATGGGCCGCTTCGACGGAGCCTGGGCTGACCAAGTCATACGGTGCAGGAGTCTCCAGGTGGTAAATCGGCTCGGCGCACCCCCAAAATAAAATTCCTATGGCCACGGATGTGGTCAAGTTGATGGAGAACCACTGCCAGCGGGAAAGACGCGGCTTTGCGTCGGGGCCGCCTATGGTCCTTGAGCCAAAGGGAGACATCAGGGTCAGGATACTGACCATTAGAAGGCCAAGACCAGTCAGCAAAAATAAGGTTCCGAACGTGTGAAGGACCCAGGCGTTTAGGCTGGTCATCAACGCCTTGAAGTCAGAAGGAAGGGCAATTGCCATCACGACAGCCAAAACCAGTGATAAAAACGGAGGGAAAAAGACGGATTTTCGTAGCTGCATGCGTCATCCTTAAGACATGGCCTCAATAGTGTATCACGTGGATCTCTGGGGTGTTTTTTCGAGAGAAATTGGGGGCTGGGCGGTAAAAAAAATTCCTCAGATTAAAAAACCTTAAATATCAGAGTGATACAGTCAAAATGTTGGGTTGACCCCCGTCATAGTGGCGTTATAGAAAGCTTTTGTCTGGATGGTTCAAGTTTCGTGCCCAGAATCCTAGATGCGTCCGGGAAAGTAGAGGGTTTATGAGATACCTAATGGTTTTCATGTTTGTCATGTGGTCGTCTTGCACTGCGGCAACGAATGGGGCCTTTGCGTCGGCAGAGTTCGGTCGCTTTGTCGGTTTTCTACACCACGAGCATCGCGCTCAAGACCAAGCCGCACGTTTAGACTTTATAAAAGAGAGTGAAGATGAGCGAACGATCAAGCTTCGCGCGACGTTGGTGCTTTATTTTGGAAATTTTGACAGCGATGAATACGCTAGTTACGAATACAGAAATGTATCCTACGACAAAGCCAGTGGAACTCTCGTTTTTGACGGGGCCGAGCGAGAATTGCACTTTATTGTGGAAGCCTTTCGTGGCGAGGCTTTGGAGGCTAAGCTAAGAACAGCTCTTGGTGTGGTTGGGCAGCTTCAGTTGCAGCAGCAAAATACGGTGAAAGTTGAGCGTCCTTTGGTTCAAAGACTTTGGGGCGAGTACCGAGGTGTTTGCGAAGGTGTTGGGCGGAGGCTTCAGATTCAATCGAGTCCGTCACACCCTATCGCTACGAATAGAACGGACCCTTTTGCGCCGTTCATAATCATGGCTCAAATTGGCGATAACGGAGGAGCAGGTTGCCCCACAGGTGCAAGTACTTGCGTCACGAAAGTTTTTCACGATTCTGACTACGATATATTTACTGGGCACATTGATTTTCACGGCGCTTACGGATCAATGCCGTGCTCTGTCGATGAGGGTGGAATTACGTGCGGTACCTGTCGTTACAACCGCTCCTCTGGAGAGAGTGTCCGCGGTGACGTTATGGAGTTTAAGGTCAGTAGTCCTCAGTGGACTATCAAGGTTGATGATCGAGCCCCTGAAGAAGGTGTTGACGGCGTTTACAAGGGATTCGTCCATCTAGAGCGCATGGATGTTTACCGTCCCATGAGTATTTCTGTTACAACCTACCCGAGCACCTCAGGAACTGATGCGGAACGTGCAGCTGGACTTGTGTCAGTTATTTCCAGCATCCGGTACGGTGGGCACACGGATACTGATGAATCAATCAACACTAAATTTGACCCGAGACCATTGACCCAAGGTGATGGGGAGCTGGTTTTCGATCGCTCGGACAACACAACTGACATGATTCTGACCATCACCAGGATTGGCGGCGGTGTTGCTGAGGGGCGTTGGTTTTCCCGTCGGTTTGGTTTCGTTGGTCGCTTTGCTCTCGCCTCTTCGGGGAGCATTTTACTATCTGATCCATCAAAACTTGACACCAAGTTGGCTGGAGGTTTCAGTGACGGAAAGCTCAATATTGACATGATCGTTGCCATGTCCGACCGCGCTACGAGCTCAAAAGACCCGTTTTCTCCGCTCACCATCCAGGGTAATGTATGGTATACAGACTTATCACCAAGAAAGCCTTTCTCGGAGACTTCCTTTGATCCCTTTACGGGTAAGTTTGCTCTTGATACGGACGGTCCTGGTGGTGCCTATATCGGTATGCGAACAAAAAAGGGTATCAAGTTAAAGGTTCCAAATCAGGGGATTTTGCGACCTATGCAGTCTCATAGCTTTATTGAACTCATGGAGGTTTCCAAATGATTCGTCGCTCATTTTTGACAACAGTTTTTGCGTTTCTGATTGCATCGCCTGCATTTGCTGAGATTCATACTTACAGGCTTCCGCGTATCGCCTCGACGGAGCAGAACTGTCAGGCTTCGGAGCAATGGATTGTGCCAAAGTTCGCACAATTGGCAGAAGCAACCGTTCTAAATCATGGGTGCGAGGTGAATCCCTCACGCACATTTGACTTGGTCATAGAATACGCAAAGCCAACTTTAGCTAACTTGGTCTCTACGTACGATGAGTTTGACTACGTGCATGGGCTTTACAACTCCGCTGAAGACTGCACAGCTCACTACGATGAGGACTTGGCAACCTTTAAGCAAGCGACCGGATTGGAGCCTCTTCTAGCCTATTGCTTCCTTGATCGCGGTGGGGAGGATTTTGAGAGTGTGTGGACCATGCGAATTGATGGATTTGGAACCCCAAAGCTGACTCCAGATCACCTCGCTAAAGATTTTTATCATGGAATGAACGGTGATCCCGCGGCGTTTGAGGGGACTTTAAAAACAACCTTAGCAGCTTATGGTGCACAACATGTGAAGGTGAAAATCAAAACGTCTGAGAATAGAACAACGATGCACGCGTTCTATTATTCGGACAAAAGATTGCCCCTTGTGCAATATGGTGAGGGCCAATTTAGGACTCTACAGGCCTGCGAGAACAACCGTAGTGTTATGCAGGAAGTGTTTTCGAGGGCGGACGGTCAGTCGGTCATCTTTTTTTGTGGCGGTAGTAACTATACATCAACCGTTTACCTCTACGCTGCTGGTATCGTGATGCAGCCATTGGCCACAGATCTCACGTCCGTGAAGTATTCCACCTTCGAAGCATGTGAGGCTAAGCGCCGTGAAACTGAATCCAACTGGCGTGACGGATTGCAAAAAAATGTTGTGGGCTCCGTCTGTGCAATTGAGGACAACTTAATCCACGATTATGTGCGTATGCGCATGTTCTGGCTGGACTAAGGCGTTCGAACAAAAAGGACTATTACGGAATCACTCCGTTTAAACCAGTAACCTTCGTGGGTTACTGGTTTTCTTATTTTAGCGCCTAACGTCCAATGTCCATTATGCCGACTCCTAGAAGCAGGAGGGCGTATGAGACGCGAAAGTGGATTTAGCTTACCGGGTTTATTAATTGGAATAGCTATCTTGGCCTTTATGGGAGTTGTTACCGCGCAGATGTTTAAGACTCAGGCGGTATCGGAGGCTCACGGAGATCTTCATTTAACCCACCTATCAATAGCTCGTCACTTGATAAACAAAATGGACTGCGTTGCTACCATTGCTAAGCTTCCTGATCCCGCATATTGCGATGCGGACGACAAGCCGGTTGCAATTTATTCAAAAGCAGCTGGTAATCCCGTTTTATTTAAGTCTTTTA